>JBGPOG010000041.1:0-13769 GCA_041487935.1 Chthonomonadia bacterium
CCTTTCGAGCCCCAACCTCGTCGTCTCCAATAGCAATGTCAAATGAAAAGTCTGCCCCAACATCAAACGGCGGATCGATGTAGATCAAGTCCACCTGCCCGCGAAACTCCTGCAGCAGCGCCGCCAGTGCCAGCTTGTTGTCGCCCCAGATCAGCCGGTTCCGGAAGTCGTCGCGGTGCGCCTTCGCCTCTTCGAACAGTGTGCCCTGCGCCTTCGCCCGGTCGCGCGGCGCGTCGATCGTCTCGATCTTCTGCATCACAAGCGGGAAGGTCGGCAGCCGCACGGGCCGCCTGTTGCCATACTCGTCATACTTCCCTTCCCACACGAGTTCCGTCTTGCGTGTCGAAAGAGGGTGCGGATTTTCCGGTCCCCAGGGTTTATCGCCTACGGCCATTCAGTTAGTTTCCCCTTTTCTCGCCTAACGGCCTTCTCAATTGTACCAAGTAAGTCCATTGTTGACTTCAGGCCACGCCTGCGGTTGACGAAGCTCTTTGCCGGCAGCCTCATTCCGGAGCGGAGCGTAGCATTGAGCCATCGCGTCCTGTGCCTCGTCGAGTTCCTTGAGGATTCTTAGCCAAACTTGAGCCGGTTTATTGTGAACGCGGCTAATCCGGTAAATATTTATGATTTCCTCCGAAGAACAGTCGAGCCGCATCTGCTCAATCCGGAGTGGCAGAGCGCAAACCCACGCTCATTCAAAGCCCTCATCGCGGTAACGAGAAGCCAAGCACCAACCGCCGAGCCGGACATAATACAATAACGCTGTGGTCTTGTCAAGCGTTTTGCGAAAAAAGAACAACGATTTGACGGTCGCACGCGGCCACGTCCAATCCCAGCCCGCTTCAGCGGGCTTCCGCAAAAAAAAGAATAGCCCAGGCCTCTCCGGCCTGGGACCATCTGATGTCGACTAATCCGTCCTAATTGTCTTGCGTTTCGCACCAACCCGATTGGGTTCTGTTATCGCTGATATTCGGTGCTAAATATACAGCGTTAATCTGCGTTAATCTGCGAAATCTGCGGTTACAGGCCGTTGATTCAAAATCGAAAATCGAAAATCCAAAATCTAAAATCCCTAAGTTCCCTCCGCCCTCCTCACCCCTCACCCCTCACCCCTCACCACTCACCCAGCTTTCAGACCGCCTTCATGTTTGATCCGAGCCCCCTCACCCCTCACCCCTCACCCCTCACCACTCACCTCCCCTGCTGCAACCGTATCAAGTTCAGCGCACTCCCGGCGTGGAACCAGGCCAGGTGCTCCATGGTCATGTTGTGGCAACATGTTACGACCTCGCTCGTATCGTCGGCGTGCTCCAGCAGAACGTTCACCGATCGGCCGCCGTCGATCTCGCTGAGGTATTCCATGGAGACTCTGTCGCCCTCGCGCACCTTCTCGTAATCCTCCGCGTGCAGAAACGTCAGCGGCAGTATCCCCTGTTTCTTCAGGTTGGATTCGTGAATCCGCGCAAACGACCGTGCAATCACGCTCGCGCAGCCCAGGAACCGGGGGCTCATCGCGGCGTGCTCGCGGCTGGATCCTTCGCCATAGTTCTCGTCGCCCACGATCACCCAGCGCTTGCCGCGCGCCTTGTAATCGCGAGCCACTTGCGGCACGTCCATGCCCTTGTCACCCGTGTACACGTTGATCGTCTTGCCCGTCTCGCCGCTCCAGCCGTTGATCGCGCCGGTCAGCAGGTTGTTGGAGATGTTATCCAGGTGCCCTCGATACTTCAGCCAGGGACCCGCGGGGGAGATGTGGTCGGTCGTCGTTTTGCCCTTCGTCTTGATCAGTACGGGCATGTGCGCGAACTCGTCGGCGACCATCGGTGTGAATGGCTCCAATATCTGCAGGCGGTCGCTCCCAGACGGGACGACGACCTCGACAGAACGCGGGTCCTCCGCCGGAGGCTCGTAACCGGTGCGCCGCCCGACGTACCCCAGCTTCGGCAGCGCGTCAACTTTCGGAGGAGCTTCCAGACGGTATTTGTGGCCATCCGGCGCGGTCAGCTCGTCGTGCAGGGGATCGATCGACAGCCGCCCCGCCAGGCTGTACGCCACCACCACTTCCGGGCTTGCGACGAACGCCGCCGTATCCGGATTGCCGTCGTTGCGCGCCGGGAAGTTCCGGTTGAACGAGTTGATGATCGTGTTCTTCTCGCCCTTGTGGATCTCGTCGCGCTTCCACTGTCCGATGCACGGGCCGCACGCATTCGCCATGATCTTCGCCCCGATCGATTCCAGCACGGCGATCTGCCCATCCCGCTTTGCCGTCTCATACACGAGCGCGGAGCCGGGATTGACGATCAAGGGAACCACCGCCTTCGCGCCGTGCGCCCGAGCCAACTCAGCCACTTTCGCGGCTCGCGAGATATCTTCGTAGCTGGAATTCGTACAGCTCCCCACGAGCGTCACGGAGACCTTATCCGGGTAATCGTGTGCCGCGGCATCGTCCTTCATCTTGCTCACCGGGCGCGCCAGGTCCGGGGTGAATGGGCCGTTGATGTGCGGCTCCAGAGTGCTCAGGTCGATCTCGACGATCTGCTCGTAATAAGCGGACGGATTGGCGTCGACCTCCGGGTCGTTGCGCAGCAGGTGCATATGGCTGTTCGCAATGTCGGCGATCCCGCCGCGCTCGGTCGCCCGGAGATAGGCTTCCGCGGCCTCATCGTACGGGAAAACAGAGGTCGTCGCGCCGATCTCCGCGCCCATATTCGTGATGGTCCCGCGCCCCGTCGCGCTCAGCGACCTCACTCCCGGACCGAAATACTCCAGGATTCGGTTGGTTCCGCCCTTCACCGTGAGCCTGTCCGCAACCTTCAGGATGACATCCTTCGGCGCAGTCCAGCCGCTAATCTCACCGGTCAACCGGACGCCAATCAACTGCGGCTGCAGCACTTCCCAAGTGAACCCCGCCATCGCATCCACCGTATCCGCCCCGCCAACCCCAATCGCCAGCATCGCCAGCCCGCCCATGTTCGGCGTGTGCGAATCGGACCCGATGATGAGCCCGCCCGGAAATGCGTAGTTCTCCAATACAACCTGGTGAATAATCCCGGACCCCGCCGCCCAGAACCCAATCCCATACTTCGAAGCCGAAGACCGCAAGAAATCGTACACCGCCTGGTTCTGGTGCTGCGCCCGAGCCAAATCCGCCATCGCCCCCTCATATGCCTGTATCAAATGATCGCAATGAATGGAAGAAGGCACCGCCACCGTAGATGTCCCACTTTGCATGAATTGCAATACCGCCATCTGGGCTGTGGCATCCTGCATGATGACCCTGTCGACGCGAAGTTGAACGAACGCCCTGCCGGCATCAATTGGGTTCTCCAATGGGTTGTCGAGGTGTCCGAAAAGAATCTTCTCCGCGAGAGTTAGCGGGCGATTAAGTCGTGTGCGTATTGCCGCCAGCCGTTCCGCCATTTTGAGATAAATTCGAGAAACCATCTCAGGCGTGGTCTCGACAAACTGCGCCCGTGTCCCATTCCTATCACTCATTTCAGTCACCCCGTTTCTGGTCAAGTCCGTACAGCGGCATCCAAACATTTCCGCGATTATGTTACCCGCTGTCCACTGGACGTATTGCTTACGGCCCTATCGCTACAAGTAAAGTGCAGCTTAATTATGGATTTCTAGAACGCATTTGTCCAATCAATAGATACAATAAAGAGCATAGAGATTAACTATGATTGACTAATAGTTGTATGATGGACCTTCACAAGCTCAATATTTCTGCGACTATCGCCAGGGTCGGCAACTTCACCCGTGCGGCTGAGCTGCTCTGCATGACGCAGCCGGCAGTCTCGCAGCAGCTTGCCCAGTTAGAGAAGGAGATCGGGGTAAGGAACACGGCGGAGCTGCTGGAGATGATCGCGCAGGATCAGGTCGAGATTGCGCTGGCAGGCTCGCCCGCCAAACGGGAGGGCGTTGAGATCACGCCATTCATGGAGGACCGGCTCGTAGCGATCGTCTCTCCGGAAGACGAGCTACCCGGCGCGCATCGACCGCATAAACAGCAATAATGCCACGGTCTCATTCGTTAACGGGGGCGAACACACGGTGGCGTTGAGCTCGCTTCGGCCGTTCGGCCTCGTACCGGGACGAGAGCTCCAGTATAAGGAGAAGGATTGGGGCTGGATAAACGCCAAGTTGCCCGCCTTCGACTCGGATCAATAGCGGGCCAAGGTCTACGCTTTCATGGAAGAGAAATGGGCTCCGTTAAAGCACCTTCGCATTGGCCCGGTTAAGGAGACAAAGGTTCGCCGCCTGAGCGCCGTGTTAGCCTGGACGGCAGTATTGCCGGGATCGATCGGAACGGTCCTGGGTTTTCTCCTGGGCCATTTTCTAAGATAAATCTGCCAGTAATAAAGTCTTCCTCTCTCGAATGGACGGATAACCCCTAAACTTCTTGTATCCCCATGCGCGCGCCTGCGCCAGCCGGCGGCCCATGCCGGATTCCGGTTCTTCAGGTTGGTAAACCGGGCTATGTTGTTACGATCGTAGGCCTACTTCATCCACTCTGACACAAAATCACCTAAAAGCTAAGCAAGATTGCGGAATAATGGTCATGGTATCCTAGTCAAATCGCCTGATTGCGGACCGAACCCGGCCGCGCGGGCAGTTAAAACGGAAAGGTTTATAGATGCGGGAAGGGACAGGTAATTCTTCGACCGCCTCATTGATGGGACAGCTCGGCCAGCGTCTTGTGTCGGCTGGCCACATCACACAAACACAGCTCGACACCGCCCTTGAACGTAAGCGCCAGTCCGGGGGGTTCTTGGGTGAAGTGCTGATCGAGATGGGCTTCGTTACGTCAAAAATGATTGGCAAGGCGATTGAAGAGGCCATCTCCATTCCGTACGTCGAGCTGGCCGAGATCACCGTCGACCCTCAGGCGCTCGATATGGTGTCCGAGCATTATCAGCGGCGGCACCGCGTGGTGCCGTTCAAGGTTGAGCAGCGGAAACTTCACGTTGCCATGACCGACCCGCTCAACGTCATGGTGATTGACGACCTTCATCTTATGACCGGATTGAAGATCGTCCCTGCACTGTCCTTGAATTCGGAAGTCCAGGATTGTCACAATCGCATCTTCAATGCTCGCAACGCGGCAGAAAACGTTCTCAAGGAAATCGAAGAAGCCTCCGGCACCAAGGATGAGCCGGAGCTTTCGGTTGACCAGCTTGTGGACCTGGCCGAAGACGCGCCGATCATCCGGCTCGTGAATTCCATAATCGCCGGCGCCGTCAACGGCAACGCAAGCGACATTCACATCGAGCCCCAGGAGAAGTCGGTTCGCGTCCGCTACCGCATGGACGGAATTCTTTACGAACAGATGGTTATTCCCACTCATCACCACCCGGCAGTTGTCTCGCGCATCAAGATTATGTCGCACCTGAACATCGCCGAGCGGCGCCGGCCTCAAGACGGGCGTATCGTCTTCGCGACAGACGGGCTGGCTTTCGATCTTCGGGTATCTTCGATGCCGACGATCTACGGTGAAAAAATCGTTATGCGCGTCTTGGATAAGGCCGGCATTTCGGTTCCGCTCGACCGGCTCGGATTTGATCCGGTGCAGAAGCATCTCTATGAATCGTTTATTACCAGGCCGTACGGCATGATCCTGGTTACCGGCCCAACCGGCTCCGGTAAATCCACGACTCTCTATGCGTCGTTAAACAAGATCAACGATGTGAGCGTGAATATCATTACCGTCGAGGACCCGGTCGAATACAACCTGGCGGGCATCAGCCAGATGCAGGCGAATCCGAAGATCGGATTGACGTTTGCCGCCGGGCTTCGAACGATTGTGCGGCAGGACCCCGACATAATCATGGTTGGTGAAATCCGCGACGTCGAAACAGCGGAAATCAGCGTTCAAGCGGCGCTGACCGGGCACTTGGTATTCAGCACGCTTCACACGAACGATGCGCCGGGAGCATTGGTGCGGCTGCAGAATATGGGCGTGGAGCCGTTCCTCATTACTTCAGCCGTGATAGGGATCGTTGGACAGAGGCTCGTAAGGAAGGTCTGCTTCGCATGCGCGGAGCCGGATAGTCCCGATCCCGCACTCATCTATTCCCTTGGCATCACTGACGAACAGATAGCAAACGCGACGTTTCGCCGCGGGCGAGGCTGCCCAAAATGCGCCGGCCGAGGGTATCGCGGCCGAGGCGCTGCCTATGAAGTTCTGAAGATCACGGACAAGCTGCGAGATCTAGTGCTGACCAACGCCGGAGGCGCGGCGCTCAAGACCCAGGCGATTGCCGACGGAATGATCACGATGCGGGAGTCGGGCATCCAGAAGGTCCTGAAAGGCGAAACGACGCTGGATGAAGTGTGCCGCGTCTTGATGAGCGAAGAATCGGGCGATGTCCTTAGCGATATGCCTATGGCTGCTTAGCGATTGATGCAGGAAGCGCGACGATGCGCCTCGAAATGAGGTATTAAGCCCATCGAATTAGAATTCGGAGGAATTGGATGCCACGCGTACTCGTTGTGGACGACGAAGAAGACGTGCGCGCCGCGCTGAAAAGGCGCCTCGAGCGCGAAGGTTACGAAGTGATCGCCGCCAGCAGCGCGGCCGAGGCCGCGGAGCTGATCGAGGCCCATACCCCGGGCTTCGATCTCGTGGTCACGGATATGAGCATGGAAGACTCCGACAGCGGTCTGAAAGTGCTCCGAGATGCCATCGCTCACGACCTCTTTACGGAAGCCATCGTCCTTACCGCCTACGGCAACGTCCAGAACGCCGTCGAATCCATGCGCCGGGGCGCATTCGACTACCTCGAAAAGAACGTCCCCGGAGTGGACGTTTACGAAATGCTGGCCATCAAAGCCGGCCAGGCGCTTGAGCGGCGCCGGACGGCTGTGAATACTGTCAGACGGATGGAAGCGTATGCGGCGCGCGGGTGAGTGAGCCGCATCTTTCGTCGGAAACGCTCTCGCGTCCCTCATTCTCAAGGATTAAGGAAGGCTCCGGGGATCAAATACCGAGGATCAGTCCAATTCTGGCAGAATTATACAATCAGGGATGGTGTTGATGGCTGGCACTGCGTTCCTCGGGGCCACCCAGCCAGCCATTTGATCGTTAAAAATTCGGCGCCAAATGGATGGGCTGATCGTGAGGGAAGTCGCCGAGCCCTCGCAATCAATCCCAATTTCACGGACGCAAAGAAGAACCTGGAACGGTTCAAGAAGTAGTGATCTCGAGGGAACGTTCTTCGCATTTAGCACGAGCCGTCCGTTTCGTACGAGTGGACTGATTCTCGTCGTCGCGGCCCTTTTCTCGCCGGTCGTCGGGTCAAGTGCAGGACCTGTGCAGTTTTGCGAGGGCTGGCACCGGCATATCAACATCCATTTTCGAGCCTGAAGCCCGGCAGTCTGCAGCCTCACCTGGGGATCTTACTAAGTTCTTAGGTTACGGGCTTGCGCAGGACTGCCTCTTGGCTGAACAATTTTAGCGCGACCACTTGACAAGACTGACAGATAGTACTAGAATGCACACTAAGACATGCTCCGCGACGTAGGTGCTTACCAGTTGGAGGAAGCCGAAATGTATGGTGCAACGGTCTGCCTTTTGTGTTGGGCCTTAGTCGCACTCCCTAAGCCCTCTGGATCAGCGAATAGAGCGACCGCTCGTGTATCCCCCCGCAGCCCCAAAACAGCTATTCTTTAACAGTTTGGAGTGTCCGCCCCCGTCCAAAACGGCTTCCATCCTCGCGCGAATTCGAATCCAGGCCTTTGGAATGGACTAAATTTGACGGCTTCGATACCGACGCCCGCGTAGTCGACGGAGATGCTCAGTTGTTGAATTACATTCGCCGGAGAAACCCGCGGCTCGATATCCAACGGATAGAGCATCGCTGGAACGCGACGATACGACCAGTCGACCAATGGACTCTTCCAGCGACGCCGACGCGCCTCAAGATTCATATAGTGCGCAACCAGCGTCTGCAATTCTTACAAAAAGCAACATCAGGAGCGACGCCATCTGTTCAGGAACGCTTTATCAAAAGCGCTACCGGCCAGATCGTCGTGGCGATTGACTTTTCCCAGGCGATCCCGAGCTCGTCGGGAATCGCGACCTCTCATTTCCAAGGAGTCAAAATAGCCGCGCCCGGAGCAGTATTCGCTGTAAACCCAGACCTGCAATACACCCTATCGTCTCTCGAACCCGGCAGCGGCAATGTCGTCGCGAAGCACAATCCAACAGAAGTATTCTTAATCCAAGTCAAGCGAATTCGCTGAGAAAGGGCCTACCATGAAACAACTCCTACGAAGCTCGGGTCTGTGCGCGATCATCGTGCTAATCTCTGCAACCGTCATTACGACGGTTATTCGGGTGGCCCGCGCAGCGGTGACGATTTCAGCGCCGAACGCGACGGTTACTTTTCCCGCTGCGGGCTCAACATTTAACGTGAATCAGATATTTCCCATATCAAGCAACCACACAATCTCGTTCAGTAGGACCGTCGACAGCCCTGATCACGGAGATCGGGTTGGAGCAATCGTCAAGAACGGAACGACTCAGGGTGGAGTGGACACCCTTGTCACGGGTACTGGCGCCAGCCATTCATGGGGCGCTGGCACCTCCGGTACGTGGACTTATACACAAACAACGGGTTGTCCGGCACCACTTCGTTGGGAACGGTTGGCTCTGCGGCGGTTTGGGCAAAGACCAACTACACGATTAACAACGGAAATGAGCTAGGAGCCGCGTACCAAACGATTTCGATCACGATTCAGTAAAAGCCGTTCGTGCGGTCTTACGGATTGGTCCATCATCAATTGCGCGTAAGCGGCCGTCGTTGGCTGCCAAAGTCAGACAACTGGGAATAACGTCATGATAATCTCGATCGTAGAGCAAAGGCGATTACGTTGGAGGACGGCGCGTAAACTCACTAAACAGATCGTCAATCGCCGCGGTTTCTTGGCACTGATTTGCAGCGCGTGTTGCTGTATTCATGTATCCAGCGCGGCAGTACCAGACACGGTCGACCCGAGGCTGAGGACGCCGGTGTCGATCCATATACGCGCTGGAACCCTAACGGACATGGCCGCAGAGTTTAGCCGCGTTACGGGTATCGAAACTAGCGTCGCGGCCAACTTGCCGCCGATAAAGGTCTCCGTCTTCGTCCGCAAGTTCCCGGTATACGCGCTGCAATCGCGGCTTGCCGAAACACTCCACCTTAGCTGGCGCTTGATAAACCCCGACGCCCCTGCATCAGCCTGGGCGTACGAGCTCTATCGCAGCAAAGCGGATGAATCTGAGCAACACAGGCTGCTCGAACGCTCTGATACGGCCTTTCGCAAGGGAATAGAGGAGTTTTTGACGGCTCAGGGGCTCTCCGGCGAGGAGTTGGAGCGCCTGACCAGCCAGAACCCGGTCCTCGCGAGCGCGATGGACAATCCAGCCCAACGCGCAGCCGGAAAGGTCCTGAGCCTCTTGGACGCCGGCCAGCTTGACCGCTTATTCCAGGGCAAGAAACTGTCGATCAGCACGCAAGGCGGCGATAGCCCGTTACAGCGGGCGGCAAATTCCCTTTTCGACGCCTATCGGACGCAAACTGGCGGTGGCGGCACATCCGACCCGGCTCGTGGGTGGGTAACGTTGGGATTTCGTATATCAGAAGGTAGCGTGAACCGCAGCATCATTGTGGATCTGACAGGGCCATGGGAAGCCCGTTCATCCTCGCTCTACAACATGACTTCGTCGGCTGCGTTTGCGGACCTGTACGATGATCAAAGGTCCGCTCCGGACTACGCAGCCGCTCGAAAGTCCGTACAGATAACCAGTGGGGTTTATAAGAAGAACCTAGCCGAGATGCTGGAATGGCTCGCCGATACTCTAGGAGTGAACGTCGTCGCCGAATCCTATCGCTTACACAACACTGAGTTGGACCGAACCGCCTCGGCGGGCACACAAACCATCGAGGGCCTTTTTGATTCGATCTGTGTCGGGGACGAACGCTGGTGGAAACGCGGGAGCTGCTACATGCTGCAGCATAAGTACTGGTTTAGCGATCGAGAGTATTTAGTTTCCGAAGCGCTTGTCAAACACCTCAAGGAGACGATGAAGAGACGGCCGGTTGCGTTGGAGGACCTTGCGGAGCTAGGAACTCTTTTGCCTCAGCAGTGGCTTACGCTGCAGGGGCTCGGTGTGGGAGAGTTTGACCAAGCCTTGAGCCTCCAGCCCTTGTTAGCACTCTACGTTCGCCTTCCCAGCGCTCAACAGAAAAGGATCTTTAATCGAGGCGGTGTAAAGGCCGGCGCTTTGAAAAAGGCTGACATGGGAAGGCTCTTGCATTGGATTCAGGCTGCAGGCGGGGTTCAAGGCGAACTGAACGATGACACTCTGCAACTCCCACTCCGCTTGACGGCGACTGTTGAACAGGACAAAACCACTTTTCGCGTCCTCGCAGAGAGGAATTCTGACGGGCCATTCGTGCTTGTTGAACAATCCGTTAATTCAACGCCACGTTCTAACCTAAAGGGTTCTCACCCCAACGATGGAGCGACTCACTAGCGACATTCATTGACAGCAATCTAAGTGTCCAAGCCAAGCGTCTGTGCAGGGGCCGCCGCAGATGCCTGGTGGCGCCCTTGGGCATCTGTGCTCCAGGCTCACGTATCAATTGTCCTCGGCGCTAACCACTCGGATATGATGCCAGATGCACGCGGCCACGCACGCCTCGTCCTCGTAGGTGGTATCATTACGCCGGGAGGATTCGATGAAGATTCGGCTCGATTACGGCAAGACAGGTCTTCTGGCCGATCTGCCTGACGAGAACCTCGTGGCGGTGCTAAAGCTGACGCCGCAGCCACCCCTTGAGAACCCGTTTGCAAGCACGGCCGAAGCGCTCGAAAACCCGATCGGGACTGGTCCTCTTGCCGAACTCGCCCGCGGGCGTCGAGACGCGTGCATCGTAGTCTGCGACGTTACGAGGCCGGTCCCCAATTCGATCCTCCTTCCGCCGACTCTCGCCGCCCTTGAACGTGGGGGCCTTTCTCGAGATCGCGTCACGATCCTCCTCGCAACGGGCACACACCGGCCAAATCACGGCGACGAATTGGACGCGATTTTGGGCCCGGAGATCGCCCGGAGCTGCCGAATCGTCAACCACGCCTGCACGGACGCCGGATCGCAGAAATACCTTGGAATTTCCCCTAACGGCGTGCCTGTCTACCTGGACAAATCGTACTGCGACGCGGATCTCAAGCTGACCGTCGGACTGATCGAGCCGCACTTCATGGCGGGATTCTCGGGTGGCCGGAAGCTCATCATGCCGGGCATTGCGGCGCTCGAAACGGTGCAGGCGTGGCACAGCCCCCGATTTCTCGAGCATCCGAATGCGACGTGCGGCGTAGTCGACGGTAACCCGGTCCATGAGGAATCCCTGGCGATCGCCAGAATGGTCCCACCGGATTTGATCCTGGACGTTACCCTGGACGAACAGAACCGGATTACAGGCATTTTCGCGGGCGGCCTTGAAGCCGCCTGGCTTGCGGGAGTGGAGTTTGCAAGGAAGTCCGTTCGCGCCACGGTGAAAGAACCCGTGGATGTGGTCGTTACAACGTGCGCCGGGCATCCGCTGGACGCGACCTTCTACCAGGCGGTCAAAGGGATGGTCGGAGCGCTGCCGATCGTTAAACGCGGTGGGAGCATTGTCATTGCCTCGTCATGCTCGGAGGGAATCGGCAGCTCGCATTTCACGAAAACTCTCCTAGAATCTAACGATCTTTCCGAATTCATGACTGACATCCAGCGCCCGGATTGGAAATTCGTGCCTGACCAATGGGAGGTCGAAGAGCTTGCCAAGGCTGTGCGCCACGCGGAAGTCTACTGCGTTTGCGATGGCATTCCTCGCGACACGCTGTCTCAGCTATTCGTAACCCCGGCCGATTCCGTCGAGCAGGGAGTGTGCATGGCTCTGGCTAAGCACGGTCCCTACGCCACTATTGCGGCGATTCCCAAAGGGCCGTACGTCATTCCGGCGATTGCGTAAACTGCCGATTCAAGCGCTCCGCTGAGTAACTCAGCCTTTTCACGGCACGTCCAATGAATATTAACCCCTTATCCGCCTTGCGATTCGAAGGAGGATCGAACGATGGCCCGCCCTTCACTTCTTTTAGCCCTTACCGCCCAACTATTCTGCGCATCCTGGGCCGTAGCGCAAAATGACCCTGACGCAGGTCCTTCAGTGTCCGCCGAAATGAAGAGTGCGAGCCTGCCGATTGTCCTCAAGACGCTTTGCACGAAAGCAGGCGTGAAGTTTCGGTTCGATCCTGGCGCAGAGGAAGCTCTAAAGGATAAGCTCGTTACATTTTCCTTTACCGATGTTCCGCTCGGTCGAGCGTTAGTTGGCGTCATTCGAGCTGCGGGTCCTCCAGCTCTGCCCTATGACCTGATACTAGGCGTTTACGTGTTCCACGCGGGAAAAACGCCTGTACGACCGCGGATAGGCGGTCCTGGCCCGGTTCAACCGGTTGCGAATCCGCGCGAAGGCCACATTGACAAGAGAATCTCGATCAAACTGATAGACCTGGAACTCGGGGATGCGCTTCGGGCGCTATTCGACCATGTGGGCGCGAACTATGGATTCCCACGGGTTTCCGTAGCAAGTGGAAAGATTAAGATTATCGAGGCAGTCGACGCGCCTTTTGAGACTGTGCTTGGTAGGGTGCTGTCACAAGTGAAAACTCAGTTCCCGTTGGAGTTCGAAGTACACGACGGCATTTACATGATTGGCCGTGGATTCGGGCCGCCGCCGCCTCCATTTTCAGATGCTCCTAACGAAGGACCACTCAAGATCGACCTCCACGTCAAGGACGCAGACCTGCGATACGCGCTCAAGGCTCTCTTCCTAACGATCCGCGCCAACTACGCAATCGATCAGACTGTCAGCGGGAAAGTCACGGTGGACGTCCGAAACGCCGAACTTGGAACTGCGATCAATATGCTCCTTAAGGCCGCAAAGCCGGCAATGCCCTATTCGGTCGAATTCGGCGGTGGCAGCTACAGGATAACTCTGGGCGTACCAAGCGGGAAGTGAGAATGTCCGCCCACCGTTTCAGAGCTGGCACAACTGAGGGCAAATAACTCGCGAATTCCGGAGAGCCGTTCTTGACGGCGAACCGCCATTGGCGAATAATACTTTGCCGGATATTCCGACATTCGGGCAAAGGACAAACAAGTGCGCACTCAGCCTAAGATCGAAACGAGCAAAATCGGCAAGCGCGGGACCGTGGTTATACCAGCGTCGCTCAGGCGAAGATACGGCATCGAGGAAGGGTCGCTCGTGATCGCGGAAGCGAGCGAAGGCGGAATCCTGATTCGCCCGGCAACCGCGCTGCCAATCGAAATATACAGCCCGGAACGGATTGCAGAGTTCTTGCTGAATAACGCCATCGATGAGGTGGATTATCAGATCGCGCGAACCGAGGTCGAAAGAATGGGCCTCGATCCGGACGCAATCGAACACGCAAAGCCCGGCTCGGTAGCCTAGCGAATGGATCGTGTATTCCTGGGTGCGAACGTCCTGTTTTCGGCTGCCTATCGATCCGATACCCGGCTTATTCTCCTCTGGCAGATTGAAGGCGTTCGATTGGTCACGTCAAAGTATGCAGTTGACGAGGCGCGCCGAAACTTAGCGATTTCACGGCCCGAAACGATCGGTCGCCTTGATGATCTTATCGGCGGGTGCGAATTAACTGACGAAGCCGCCGTAAGCGAGATCAATCTTGTGAAGGTCGATATCGCACAAAAGGAC
>JBGPOG010000042.1:0-13737 GCA_041487935.1 Chthonomonadia bacterium
CGACGGCGAAGTCGATCTTCGCGCGCCGCTTCGCAACGGCGCCAGCGACCTTGATATCAAGAACCTCTTCCTCCGCACCGTCCTCCACAAGCCCAAGGAGCACCGTCTGGAAGACGGCATGGCGCCTGTTGGCCGGAACATGAGCCAGTTGGGCGGCTGATCGTGATTCACAAGGTTTTCTATCCGGTCGCAAACGAGACCGAGCTGTCGCCGGGCGAAGCGAAGTTGGTCACAATCGGAGGCGGCGAAGAGTGCGTCCTCTATCGCACGCCCGACGGACGGTTCTTTGCGACCGGTTCGCTCTGCCCGCATCAAAATGAGCCGCTGGACCAGGGGCATCTCGAAGACTGCGAAGTGGTCTGCCGGCGGCACCATCTGCGGTTCGACGTTCGAGATGGCAACTGCACCAACGCCGGCGGGTTCTCTGTTCAAACTTTCGAGGTTCGCTTGGAGGGCAGCCAGGTCTCAATCGGCCGCTGGGAAGACGAATAGTCGATTAACCACGATGGCACGAAATCACGAAGATGGGAAATCTGCGAATTCTGCGGATTCAAGCTGTAGACTCTGGTTGCGGCTACGCTTCATCAAGTCTTCGTACCTTCGTTCTTAAGCCGTTACCTTCTCAGGCTCGTCTTCCCTCGCAACAGCCGGCACTCCGTGCTTCGTCAACAACTCCGCAATCGAGTGCATAATCGCGCGAAGGATATCCTCGCGGCGCTCGTCAGGGGTAAAGAAAATGGGGTCGCCGAAGACCACTCTCAGCCTGGTCCTCTTCAGCTTCTTCCCGCCAACTGGGAGCATCTTTTCGGTTCCGATGACGGCAATCGGGCAAACCGGCGCTTCGGATTTGTGAACGATCAGTGCAACGCCCGGTTCCGCCTTCTGAAGCGTGCTGTCGTCGCTCCTTCCGCCTTCCGGGAAGATTACCAGGCACAACCCCTTTGCTAGCGCTTCTAGGCATTTCTTAATCGCAGTGCGGTCGCCCTTGCCGCGCTCGACGGGAAAGCCTCCCAGCTTCGGCAGCAGCCAGGCGATCCATCTCTTTTCCCAGAGATCGTGCCGGGCAATGAAAGCGCACTCTCTTGTGATCGCCGAGCCCAGGACTTCGGGGTCGAGGTAGCTGACATGGTTGCAGGCAGCAATTACGGCGCCGGTTTTCGGGAGTTTGTGATAATCGATGAGCTCCCATCGGCCATAGACTCGAAAGAACAGACGGGTCAGAAAGTGAACGATCCGGTAAACGATATTGACGCGGGCCGTCTTATCCATTGCGTTCCCGAACCAATCTCAAGATGCTGTCGACAACCTGCTCGATGGACAATCCGTCGGAGTTAATCGTCAAGGCGTCCGCAGCCGCGCAAAGTGGTGAATTAGAGCGCGAGCTGTCGCGCAGGTCACGCTCCCGCTGCTGCCGCAAAATATCCTCGATGCGGACTTCGTCGCCCTTAGCCGCCCGCTCGGACCATCTGCGGCGCGCGCGCTCTTCCTCGGAAGCGGTTAGATAGACCTTGATCTCGGCTTGTGGGAAAACCACGGTCCCAATGTCGCGCCCTTCCATGACCACGCCACCACCGGCGCCCAACGCCTGTTGCTGAGCGACAAGGACTTTACGTACGCCGTCGATTGCGGAGACCGGAGACGAAAGTCTTGTAACCTCAGCGGACCGTATGTCGGCAGTAACATCCCGGCCGTCCACTAGCACCCGCTGACCGTCCGGGCCGTCCGGAACAAATGAAATCGCCATATTCTCGGCCAATTGAACGGTTTCTTCCTCGTCTTCCAGCGGAACTCCAGCCTGCAGCCCCTTCCATGCGACGGCGCGATACATCGCGCCGGTGTCGATATAGGTATAGCTGAGGGCAGCCGCTAACCGTTTAGCTACAGTGCTTTTTCCAGCCCCCGCCGGGCCATCGATCGCAATTGTCAGCATTGGCATTTCACGCAGATATTCTAACCAGTTAAGAGTACAGCCTTTCCAGCCGTTCGAAGAAGTCCGGGAACGTCTTGGCCACGCACCCGGGATCCTTGATCTGAATTCCAGGCGCCCGCAGCCCGGTAATGGCAAAGCTCATCGCCATCCGGTGATCGTCGTAAGTTTCGATAATGGCCGGTAGAATATCCTTCGCGGGATAGATCTTAAGTCCATCCGCCCGCTCTTCCACCTGGACGCCAATTCGCTTAAGCTCATTTGCGAGCGCCGCAAGCCGGTCGGTTTCTTTCAGGCGGATATTTGCCACATTCCGAATGGTAGTTGGCGAGCTTGCGAACGGAGCGATGGCTGCAAGCGTCATGACTGTGTCCGAGATTCCGTTCATGTCAACGTCTACGCCATTCAACACTGCCGGGCCCGTGACCTCGATCCCATCCGCATCATAACTGACCCGACAACCCATCTGCCCGAGCACTCCCGCGAACTTTATGTCCCCCTGAAGCGCGTCCGCGCCCAAACCGGACACGCGCACTCGCCCGCCGCTGACCGCTGCCGCCGCAAAGAAGTACGACGCGCTTGATGCATCCGGTTCGACCGCGTAGGCCCGCGCTTGATAGCTTTGTCCCCCGGGAAGCACGAACCGCCGGTAATCTTGGCTCTCGGCTTTCGCTCCCCACTGCTTCATCATCCGCAAGGTGATATCCACATACGGCTTCGAGGCCAATTCACCCTTGATCTCGATTTCGACTCCGTCTTCCGAAAGCGGAGCGACCATCAACAACGCGGAAAGATATTGGCTGCTGGCTTCACCCTTCAACGTGCAGCGGCCGCCTCTAAATCGGTTCGCTTGAACCACCACAGGCGGGCATCCGGTGTCCGCCCGCACGTCAATACCAAGCTGGTTCAACGCTTGAACCAGGTCACGTATTGGCCGCCGGCGCATTCTCTCCACGCCGTCGATGCGAAACGTGCCGCGACCGAGCGCGCAAAACGCGGTCAAAAACCGGGCTGCCGTGCCGGAGTTGCCAATGAACAGTTCCGCGGCATCTATCGGGATTCTGCCGCCGGTCCCGCCTACCCGGAACACTCCTCGCGGCTCATCTTCATCAACCCCGATTCCGAGCCCGCGCAACGCTGTGGCCAAGTGCCGGGTATCGTCCGAATAGAGCGCTCCCTCGATCCGCGACTCGCCTCTGCTCAAAGCTGCGAGGATTAGCGCGCGATTCGTGATGCTCTTCGAACCGGGAATCGTGACCGTGGCATCGATGGGTCTCGATAGGGGACGGATTGGCAGTGGATCGGTCATCGCGGAAATCGTTTGCGGCTACGATAAGCCTGGTCCAACAACGTCGACAGTCGCGCGCGGTCGCCGGATTCCATCGCCTCCCGGGCACAGCTAATCCACACAATGAACCCGTCCATCGCTTCGATAACCGCCGGCCGGTTGTCCAACAGAATCTCCGTCCATCCTTCAGCATTGGAAGTTGCTACGCGCGCCCCATCGCGAAAGCTCCCTGCAACCAGATCGACCCATTCATCTGCGACGCGCTCGCCCGCCATCTGGGCGAGGCCGTATGCCAGAACGTGCGGAAGATGGCTGAGGGAGGCCACGAGTCGATCGTGCTTCTCGGGATCGCAGATGCGCGGCCGCGCCCCTGCCAGCACCGCCATCTTACTGACCGTCTCGACGCCGGCCGGATCCGTTCGCGGTGTGGGGGTGATAATCCACGCGGCAGCGTCGAATAAGTCCACGGAAGACGCCATCACTCCGGATTCCTCCGACCCCGCCATTGGGTGGCCGCCGATAAACCGTCCGCCAATCAGTTCTTCCGCCTCGGCAACGATTCGCGCCTTCGCGCTGCCAACATCGGTGACAAACGCATCTGCTCTTAAATAGGGAGCTATCGAGCTAAGAGTTGGAATGATGGCCGTCAGCGGTGTAGCAATGACCAACAGGTCTGCGCCAATAACCGCTTCAGAAAGGCTGTCCGCCGCCCTCTGAACTGCACCCAGCATGATGCCGGCCGCCAGCGCTTCCGCATCGGAATCCCAACCGGTCACGCACTCCGAAGCCCCGACCGCGCAGAGATCCTGGCCCAATGAACCGCCGATCAAACCGATCCCGAGAATGGCGACTCGTCCTAGCGGGTGAGCGCGTGAATGGGCGTATGCCGGAGAATGAGCTTTCTCTTGCGGTTGGGTGTCTGGCATTATGGTCAGAGGCTCCTGCCAACCGATGCCGCCACTGGCGCTAGATCGCGCATCAGATCGGAGAAGTTCTCGAATTTGAGGGATTGCCCGCCGTCCTTCAGGGCTTTCTCTGGAGCGGGGTGGACCTCGATCATCACGCCGTCCGCTCCCGCCGCCACCGCGCCTCGAGCGACCGCGTTCACCAGACTCCACTTGCCGGTACCGTGCGCCGGATCGGCGATGATCGGGAGGTGAGAGAGCTCCTTCACCGCAGGGATGGCGTTAATATCGAAAGTATTTCGAGTGTACGTTTCGAAAGTGCGGATTCCACGCTCGCAGAGTATGATGTCGTAGTTCCCGCGCGATGCGATGTATTCAGCCGCCTGCATCCACTCCTCGATCGTGCTCGCCCAGCCCCGCTTGAGCATCACCGGTGTGCGGCAATCGCCGATCTCACGGAGCAGCGAAAAGTTGGTCATGTTCCGCGTGCCGACCTGCAAAATGTCGGCGTAACGGCACACCATCTCTACGTCGCGAGTGTCCATTACTTCGGTGATAATCGGCAGCCCGACCTCGTCTCGCGCCTCCGCGAGAAGCTTTAGGCCGTCTTCTCCCATTCCGTGGAAACTATAGGGCGAAGTCGACGGCTTGAAGGCGCCGCCCCGCAAGATGTGCGCGCCCTTCGCCTTGACGAATCGCGCCGTATCCATCAATTGGGAAGGCGATTCCACGGTACACGGTCCCGCCATGACGCAGACCCGCAGCCCGCCGATCTTGGTGCCGCGCACGTCGATAATCGAACCCTCCGGCCGGAACGCGCGGCCGACGACCTTATACGGCTTGGAAATCGGCACCACCCGGTCCACATACTCGAGCGCCGCAAACTGCTCGGCAAGCGCCGATTTCTCCTCGTCCAGCGCACCGATCGCGCCAACAATGGTTGTCTCAACCCCACGAGAGAGATGCACGCCCAACCCGCGAGCCTTGAGGATATCGGTCAGCTCGTCGATATGAGCATCCGTTGCCCGCGAGTTTAAGATAATGATCAAAGTCGAATTTCTCCTTACTGCAGTCGGACAATTATTATACCTCGCGAACAGATGGGCAAGGAGCGATCTTGACTCGCGATCCTTGCGGATGTCCCGCCGATGCAACTGGCTTCCGCAGCTTCGATTCGACTGTGGTAAACTAATCTGTACGTGTACGAACGACGATCGTTGCGGCCGCACATTGCTTCGGAGAGCCATCATCGAATGCCAGTGAAGACCTCCCTCATCGTAGCTCGCATATCCCATATCTTGCCAATCGCGTGTCTGGTTTTGCTGCCAACTCTCGGCCTAGGACTTGCAGCCGGCATGAGGCCCGACCAATCCAAGTCCCCGCCCATCGACTTCAATCGAGACATCCGCCCGATCCTCTCCGAGAACTGTTTCAAGTGCCACGGCCCGGATCCTGGGAACCGCCAGGGAAACCTGCGCCTGGACCGGAAGGAAGATGCCTTCGCCAAGCGTACCGCAGGGGCGCCAGTGGTGCCTGTCAGCCTCGCGGCAAGCCGAATCTGGATACGCATTAACGACGCAAATCCCGCTCTCCGAATGCCCCCTCCTAACAGTGGCAAAACCCTGACCGCCCGTCAGAAAGATGTAATTCGAACCTGGATTCTGCAAGGCGCGAAGTGGTCGGTGCATTGGGCATTTATCGCCCCGCAGCGGCCTAAGGTCCCGACGATTGACGATGGACGATGGACGAAAGGAGCCGGCCATCGTACATCGTCCATCGTCAATCGTCGCACAAATACGGGAAACTGGTGCCGGAATCCAATCGACGCCTTCATCCTTGCCCGCCTGCTGCAAAAGGGTCTAACTCCGTCTCCGGAAGCGGACAAAATCACCTTGTTGCGACGGCTTAGCCTCGACCTCATCGGACTGCCTCCAACTCCACAAGAGGTCGATGCATTTCTTGCCGATCGTCGTCCGGACTCTTACGAGCGGCAGGTTGACCGTCTGCTGGCTTCACCTCACTATGGGGAACGGTGGGGACGACATTGGCTCGACGCGGCGCGATACGCCGATTCGGATGGGTTCGAAAAAGACAAGCCGCGACCGGTCTGGTTTTACCGCGACTGGGTGATCGACGCGCTCAATCGAGATCTGCCCTACGACCGGTTCGTTATCGACCAGATTGCCGGCGACCTCCTTCCCAACGCCACCCAGGAACAGATCGTTGCCACCGGGTTCTTGAGGAATTCGATGCTCAATGAGGAGGGCGGCGTGGACCCCGAGCAGTTCCGGATGGAAGCAATGTTCGACCGAATGGATGCGATCGGTAAAAGTGTCCTCGGCCTCACCATCCAGTGCGCCCAGTGCCACTCCCATAAGTACGATCCTCTGACGCAGGAAGAGTACTATCGAATCTTCGCGTTCCTCAACAACTCTTACGAAGCGAATGTAGCGGTCTATACGCCTGCGGACCAGATGAAGCGCGCGGAAATCTTCCGGCGCATCCATGAGATCGAGGCCACACTCCAACACGAGCATCCCGACTGGCAGCAGCGCATGGCCGCGTGGGAACGGGAAGTCAGCAAAGACCAAGCGGAGTGGAGGGTTATCCACGCCGACGGAGACATCTCCTCCGGCCAGAGGCTAGAACAACTTGCGGATGGCTCAATCCTCGCGCAAAGCTACGCTCCCACCAAGCACACGGGCGTATTTACCGCCCGCCTGGACTCAAAACCCGTTACGGCGGTTCGGCTCGAGCTTCTGAACGATCCAAACCTGCCTCGCGGAGGCCCCGGGCGCTCGATCTATGGGCTGTGCGCGCTGACCGAGTTCAAGGTCGAGGCGGCGCCGGCGGATCATCCGGATGCCACACAATCCGTGAAGGTCGCTTCCGCGACGGCAGATGTCAACCCGCCTGAGAAGGAGCTAGAGCCGATCTTCGACGATCGCAGCAAGAAGCGACGCGTGACGGGTCCCATCGAATACGCGATCGACGGGAAGGATGAAACTGCGTGGGGCCTGGACGCCGGTCCCGGCCGAAACAACGTCCCGAGAAAAGCCGTGTTTGTGCTGGAAAAGCCGGTCTCATTCCCGCAAGGCACGATCCTGACCATTCGGCTAGTCCAAAATCACGGCGGCTGGAACAGCGACGACAACCAGAACAACAACCTCGGCCGGTTCCGTCTCTCCGTTACCAGTGCGCAGAAGATAGCAGCGGACCCGCTGCCGGCACAAGCTCGCGGGGCCCTGGCCATACCAGCCGACCGCCGCACACCCGCGCATACGTCGGCACTCTTTGATTATTGGCGAACCACTGTTCCCGATTGGAAGGATGCAAACGCGGAGATCGAACGGCTTTGGCGGGAGCACCCGGAGCCCGCAACACAATTTGTCCTCAGCGAACGCGAAATGCCTCGGACGACAAGCGTGCTGCAGCGAGGGGATTTCTTGAAGCCGGTCAAAGCGGTGGAACCCGGAGTGCCTGCCTTCTTGCACCCGCTGCCGGCAAATGCGGCGCGAAATCGACTTTCATTCGCTCGGTGGCTGGTCGATCCGCGCTCGCCGACAACAGCGCGCTCCATCGTCAACCGTATCTGGCAGACTTACTTCGGCAAGGGGATTGTCCGGACGAGCGAGGACCTAGGCACCCAAAGCGAAGCGCCATCGCACCGAGAGCTTTTGGACTGGCTGGCGATGGAGTTGATGAAGCCGGCGATGGACGATGGACGATCGACGATCGCGTCCAAGGACACGGTGACAAGGCGACGCGAAGACGCGGCGAATGAACACGACCGCCGCGTCTCCGCGTCTCCGCGTCTCCGCGCCACAAACGCATCGTCCATCGTCCATCGTCCATCGTCGAAACCCACCCCCTGGTCGCTAAAACACATCCACCGCCTGGTCGTCACGTCCGCGACGTATCGCCAGTCGTCCAAAGTCACTCCGGAACAATACGCTGCAGATCCGGATAACCGCCTCCTGGCGCGCGGCCCGCGCTTCCGGGTGGAAGGAGAAGTCGTCCGTGACATTGCCCTTGCGGCCAGCGGCCTCCTCAATCCTAAAGTTGGCGGTCCGAGCGTCTATCCGCCCGCGCCGGATTTCCTTTTCCAGCCGCCGGCCAGCTATGGACCGAAGATCTGGAAGACGTCTACAGGACCTGACCGGTACAGGCGGGGTCTTTATGCGTTCCGTTACCGGTCAGTCCCGTATCCGGTCCTGCAAAACTTCGACGCGCCGAACGGCGACTTCTCGTGCGTGCGTCGAGGGCGGTCAAACACTCCACTCCAGGCTCTGACTACTTTGAACGAGCCAACCTTCGTGGAGTGCGCGCAGGCGCTGGCGCTGAAGACCGTGCGCGAGGGCGGCCAAACGGATGTGGATCGACTGACATTCGCCGTGCGCCGCTGCCTGGCGCGAAAACCCTCTGCGAAGGAATCCGGCGTTCTTTTAGATGTGTTAGATAAAAACACAAAACGCTTCAAAGTGGCCTCCGCAAACCCTTGGGCAATTGCTGCACCAGACCCGAAGAGCCGGCCCGAATTGCCGCCAGGAATTACTCCGGCGCAGCTTGCGGGGTGGACGGTTGTAGCGCGCGTGCTTCTGAATCTGGATGAGACGATTACGAAAGAGTAAACATAAATGAACTGCCAGGATCACCTATACCGAGGCTTGGATGGGAAGACCATCTCCCGCCGCTGGTTCTTGCAGCAGTGCGGCGTGGGTCTGGGGTCCATTGCGCTGAACGCGCTGCTGCAGCGGGACGCCCACGCCTCCCAAAACCCCAACAACCCGCTATCTCCCAAGAACCCACCGCTTAAGGCGAGGGCTAAGAACGTTATCTTCCTCTTCATGGCAGGCGCACCGAGCCAGCTTGAATTATTCGATAACAAACCACAACTCGCCAAGTTCGACGGGCAGCTTCCGCCCGCTGAATTGATCAAGGGCTATCGCGCGGCTTTCATCAACCCGAACTCCAAGCTGCTCGGCCCGAAATTCAAGTTTTCGCGATACGGTCAAAGCGGCGCGGAGCTTTCGGAGCTGCTGCCGCGCCTTGCTGAGGTGTCGGACGATATCGCCATCGTCCGCTCGGTGGTGACCGATGCGTTTAATCACGCGCCGGGTCAGATCCTGATGAGCACGGGATCGCAGCAGTTCGGCAGGCCGAGCATGGGAGCGTGGGTGTGCTATGGCCTGGGCAGTGAGTCGCAAGACTTGCCGGGATACGTCGTATTCAGCACCGGCGCCAAAGGCCCCAGCGGAGGCAATTCGAACTGGGGCAGTGGATTTCTGCCCACGCTCTATCAAGGGGTTCAGTTCCGCACGAGCGGCGAGCCTGTCTTGTATCTATCAAATCCCGCCGGCGTAGACAGCGGCGTGCAGCAGGACTCACTCCAAGCGATCAACTCCTTGAACCGCATGCGCCTCGACGCGGTTGGCGATCCTGAAATCTCGACCCGCATCAACTCCTTCGAGATGGCCATGCGGATGCAGATGAGCGCGCCCGACCTGATGGACCTCTCAAAAGAGCCCAAGCATATCCTGGAAATGTACGGCGCAGAGCCTGGCAAGCCGTCGTTCGCGAATACCGTCCTCCTGACACGGCGGATGGTTGAGCGCGGCGTGCGGTTCGTCCAGATCTTCCACGAAGCCTGGGACCAGCACGGGAACCTGGTAGCCGATTTGAAAAAGAACTGCCAGGCGACGGACCGCGCCTGCGCTGCGCTCATCAAGGACCTGAAGCAGCGCGGAATGCTGGACGACACGCTGGTGATCTGGGGCGGCGAGTTTGGCCGGACTCCCATGGTTCAGGGAGGCAACGACGGCCTGGACCATCACCCGAGCGCTTTCTCCATGTGGATGGCGGGCGGCGGAGTGAGACCAGGAATCACTTACGGCGAGACGGATGACCTCGGCTTCAACGCCGTTAAGGACAAGGTCCACGTCCACGATCTTCACGCGACGATGCTGCATCTTCTCGGCTTCGAGCACACCAAATTCACGTATCGATTCGCCGGTCGCGATTTCCGACTGACGGACGTTTTCGGGCGAGTAGTTCCGGAACTTTTAGCATAGGTTCGAATAACTGATTGCAAATCACTCTAAATTTTCCTGACTCACAGAGGGAAGAGCCGCATTTCCTCCGAACAATGGAGGTAATCGAAAAATACCGCAAATCCGTCATGCTGCAATGTCCATACGGACCCGTACCGGGCATCTGCTTTTGCCCTACTCAGTGCAACCTGTGCGATCAAAAGCAGATCCTTTCAGGATGACGGGACGCGTTTGCTTCGTCGAATTTGCAAGTACCTCATTGGATAGGTTTTGCCAACTGTTAACCACTGCCTTGATATGGACATTATGATTCCAGATCAGGAGGTTCCCATGATTAGCCGACGAAAGTGCTTGAAAACTCTCGGTGGAGGGCTTGCTGCCATCGCCGCGACCGAATTGCTCGAGACGGACTCTACAGCCCAGACCCACTCGAAGACGGCGCCTTCTAAGCTGGGTATTCCGGGTCTCTATCGCGGCAGAGTCGTCGCTGTGGAATGCCCCACCTCCATCGTGTCCGGTGCGTACCAGGCCGAAAGCATCTCCAAAATGATGCGTCGCGGAATGTCCGGCCTTACCGAAACCGATGGCGGAGCGGACGCCTGGCGGAAGTTCTTCGAGCCGGGCGATGTCGTCGGGATCAAGGTCAATCCTGTGGGTCAGCCGCACGTCATCTCGGACGCGACGGTGATGCGCGAGATCATCGCGGGGCTTGAATCCGCGGGCGTGAAGCGAAAGGACATCGTCGTCTACGATCGCTACCGCGCACAGTTCTTCGGTGCTGGATTCGACAAATGGCTGCCGGAGGGAGTGCGAACCTCTTCCGCCGCCGAAGATTATGACGACGTTCAACAGGATATCAAAGGTTACGACCCCGAGCACTATATTGATCTTCCGCTTACGCTGCCCGGCTTTAGCGTCGATAACGAGAAAGCGCGCCGCTCTTACGCGTCACGTTTCATCACAACGGAAGTGAACAAGCTGATCAACCTGCCGGTTCTGAAAGACCACCAGTCCGCCGGTGTGACGCTCTGTCTTAAGAATCTCTCGCACGGCCTGGTCAACAATGTCTGCCGCAGCCACGGAACCACGAGCCTCAACGCCTGCAACCTGTTCATCCCGTCCGTTGTCCAGATGCCTGTTATCCGGAACAAGGTCGTGCTGAACATCCTGGATGGAGTAAAAGGCCTCTACCACGGAGGTCCCAGCGCGAGGCCGCAATTCGTATGGGAACATCGCACGCTTTACTTCGCCACCGACCCAGTTGCGCTCGACCGAATTGGCTGGGAGGTCATTGACGCGAAACGGGCCGAAGTCGGAATGAAGAAATTGGTGGAAGACCTGCCGGACCGGTTCAGCACGTTCATCCACCGCCAGCCCGAGCACGTCGAGATCGCCGGCGCACTCGGCCTGGGCGAGTGGAATCGGGACAAGATCGATCTCCGGAAGTTCCAGGTCTAGCTGGAGCCGCCAGACAATACGATCCCTCCCGTGAAGGAGACCGAAGTTGTCCTTGTTCGACGACCTGCTCGGTTCGCTGGCTGCGCCGGTTTCCGGACGCAACCGCAGGATATCCAGTAACGAGCAGCCCAATTGGAACGACGGCAACTTCGATATGACTCGCCTGGCGCCCGGCCAGGTGTTCGAGCTGCCAACGCTCGAAGGTCCGGGCGTCATCAACCACATCTGGTGCACGAGCCACGCGGGCGGCGTCAACGAGCTGAACGCCATCAGCCTCCGAATCTACTGGGACGACCGGACCGAGCCCGCCGTCGAAGTTCCCCTGGGCGACTTCTTCGCGGTTGGGAACAAGCCGGCGGTCGTCGAGAGCTTGCCGGTGCAGGTTTCGCCCACCGGCAGCCTCACCTGTTACTGGAGGATGCCGTTCGCTCATTCCGCGCGAATCGTCGTAACCAACGATAACCCCGACCGCTCCTCAGGCCTCTACTGGCAGGTAGATTGGATTGAGCTGGACGCGCTGCCACCGGATACGCCCTACTTTCACGCGCGTTATCGCCAGGAATACCGCGCGATCATGGAGCGCGACTATCTCATCGCAGAGCTCGAGGGCCGCGGTCACTTTGTCGGCACCGTAATGTCCATCACCGCCGCGCAAGATGGCTGGTTCGGGGAGGGCGATGACTTCTTCTATATCGACGGCGAGGAGATACCGAGCCTGCAGGGAACCGGCAGCGAGGACTATTTCAACGACGCCTGGGGATTCCGCCAGCGCACAAGCCTGTTTTTCGGGCAGCCGCACTGGTCCGGTTGGAGCGCGGGCGACGGCGGCATCTGCTACCGCTGGCACGTGCTCGATCCGGTAAGTTTCACCAAATCCTTGAAAGTGACGATGGAGCACAAAGGCAACCGGCTGAACCCGGAGGAGGCCTGGTACATCGAGCGGCCCGACTTCTTCTCCAACATCGCCTTCTGGTACCAGCACGGCAAGCCGAAATCATTCGGCCATCTGCCTCCCTGGCCTGAGCGGTGCGTGCCCTGGCAGAACCATCATCTCGTGCGCGCATTTCGACAGGTGGAGTCAAGCGGGACCGCAAAAGTCGCCGTCCAATCGATGGGATTCTTCGGCGGACGCCCCGCTCTCTTTTGGCCGAATTCAGAGCCGGACGCCAGGTTATCACTGCCCTTCCAGGTCACGGAGGAGGGCCGTTACGCTATTCGGTTGATCGCCTTCAAAGGCCCCGGGTACGGCACATTCGATATCGAGCTCGACGGCGCAATCGTCTTGCCTGCGGTTGATTTCTCAGCGCAGGAGTTTGAAGAAACAGACCTCCTATTAGGCGCTCACGCTTTGGCAAGCGGCGAGCACCATATACTGTCCTTCCGCGCCGCGTCCGCCTCCGTCGGACAGCTAAACGCCACGTCGTCCGAGATCGGATACCGGCGATCCGTTCTCCATGCTCCGAACTCCGGAGAGAATCCGGACGCCCGTCCCCTGGCCGTCGAGATGCTGCGCCTGCTCAAGCTGCCGCCGGAAGCCGTGCGTGAAGTGAAGACGGAGAACGAGGCCAATTTCATCCGCATGGGCATCGGGCGAGCGGTTTACGCTTATCGGTTGGCGTACGGCGAAGTGCCGGCATCGCTGGAAGCGCTGGTGGAGTCCGGGATTATGTCTGACCGCTACTTGAACGACGAGAACGGGCATCCGATACTTTCGCGGTTGGAAGACGGTTGCCTGATGGCTGAAAGCACACGGGCTGGAGGATGGGCGCACCGCTGGCAAGGGTTGGATTCGCGAAGGTAGAGTGTGTCGCGTGTACCGAGTGCGAACCGCCCGTCAACTCAGGAAACGAACGCCGATGCCTGGTCTCACAACCAAGGGACGTAGCACGCGATGTCGCGCAATTCGCGACTCCCGTTCGAGTGCAAATTCTTGTTTTCTTCCGCTTCGGTTGTCAAGGTTCGACCTACAGACTCTTGCCTCGTCGACTATGGAGACCTCTTAGAGCCCGACCAAGTCCATACGGATCCGTAGGGATTTATCGCTGCTTGGTAAACGCCAGACCGCGCCCCATCTGTGTTGTACGACCGCGTATCAGTGTGTTGTAAGAC
>JBGPOG010000043.1:0-13709 GCA_041487935.1 Chthonomonadia bacterium
AAGGCATCCACCTCGCCCAGCGCATCCCGAAGGACACGACCTCCTATGCGTCGGCGGCCACGGCATTGAACCTGCGCAGCGCCGCGTTGTGGAAAGTGGGATTTGCAGTCCAGTTCGGGCGGCTCGGAACCACGGGAACTCGAATCGGCCTTGAGTGTGGAAACGGTCTCATTGCACAGGTCAGCGCTGACGGAGTCCAAAACGGCTTCACCGCGTTTATAGCGGGCGCCGAGGCGCGTTTCGCCCGCAAGTATGACGCGGACTGGCATCGGTTCGAGCTTTTTGGCATCGATAATCGCGCCTCGATCTGGATGGACGGAGAACAGATCGGAGAAGGCCCCATTCCCGGCAGGCCGGAGAGGATCGCCATCGCCGCCGTGAGCCAGGCGGCTGGCCGCCAGACCGAGATGTCGGTCCGAGGCCTGGTCGTCGAGCCGTCAAATGCGTCTCAGGGAATGGTGAATCTATTCAATGGACTAGACTTGGCCGGCTGGACTCTCGGCCGCCCTCTATGGCGCGTCGACGGCGGAGTGCTTCACAACGTCGGTACGGGACAGCCGGACTGCTTGCTGTTCGGCACTCGCATCCCGGCCGAGACCTTTGTGTTCTCGATGCGAATTCGCGCCCTGGACGGCCTGCGAACGAGAATCTTCGTCGTGCGCGAAGAGAGTCTCTTAGCGAACCTGGCTGGAATCTACCTCGGCGCATATGATGAAAAACTCATATCACTTTACGGCAACGATCTTGAGAACATTAAGTCCGTTACAAGTCCTGCCTACAAATTCGGAGAATGGCACGATCTTCGTCTCGAAGCCGATTCGAACGACAATGTCGTCCTCTTGCAGAACGGCGCGGTCACCTTCACGGCGCACCGGACGAGCCGCAATCCGATCTGGATCGCAGTCTGCGCGGGTGATGGCTACAGCGCGGGACACGTTGAAATATCCTCGGTCCGGCTCTTCAGCGAAGTTTCAAAAACCGGGCGCGTATCCGCAGCTATAAACGTTCCTTCATCGCCTCCACGAACGCACTGATCGCCGCCCGCCGCAATATGCTCGGCTTGATGAGTATTCCGGCAGGCCGCATGAACCCATCTTCCGGAGTTAACGATATAACCGTCAATATTCCTTCGCGAGCCTCCTGGCGGACGGTGTTCTCGGGCACCAATGCAACGCCCGACCCGATCTCGACCAGGTTCTTGATCGTCTCGATATTGTCGAACGACATCACAATTCTCACATGGACACCCGCCGCCCGCAGCCGCTCGTCGGTCAGCTTACGCGTGGGAATGTCATCCGCGAAGGCGATGAAAGGCTCATCCTCAAGGTCGGACAGGCGCGCGCGCGGTTGGATTGCGAGCCGGTGCTCAGGAGCACAGATAAGCGCCATTCGTTCCTCTCCAAACGGAATGATTTCAATTCCCGATCGCGCCTGAGGGCAGGCGACAATTCCCACGTCGACCGCTCCGGAAAGCACGTCTTGATACACTTTGCCCGTCCGGCTGTACTCCAAGTGAACGTTGACGTTTGGAAGTGCCGCAAGAAACGGTTTCAAACGTCCCGGAAGCGCATGGAGGCCGACGGAATAGACGGTCGCTACCCGGACCGTTCCCAAAATCTCATCTGAAAGCCCCCGTATCCGCATTTCGAGCTCGGATGTCTGCCCAATCAATGCCTTGGCGCCATCATATAGCACCTTGCCGGCTTGCGTCGGCGCAACGCGCCCTTTGCCCTTTCCCCGATCGACCAGCACCTGCCCGAAATGGCGCTCCAGCGCTCGAATTCGTTGGCTCACCGCTGGTTGGGAGAGAAAATGCCGTTCAGCCGAGCGGGTAAAGGACCGAGTCTCAACAAGATCGCAGAAGAGTTTGAGATCGTTTACGTTCATAATCCGTGCTTATTATACCTATCCTATAATTTCATTTTACTTTTGAATTTCGGTTGTGATATGATGCTGATGTCCATTTTGCGAACTACGTCGCATAATATCTCTTGAAGCTTGCACTTCACTACAAATTAAACCCAAAGCCCTAAACTTTAGCCCCTAAGCCCTGGATACGTGGAGGTTTTATGTCGTCTTATACTGCCGGCTCGCGCGAGGCCGGGCGCGCGCCGTTGCCCATCGATACGGCTCGGACGAACGGTGAAAACTGGTGGCTCCAGCCGCTTCTCACGGTCATCTTGCTGACAGCATTCGGTATCTACGCCACTTACCGGGCATTCGAAAACACCTACTTCTGTTATCCATGGGTTGCGGCCGGAGCAATGTCGATCTCCGACGCGCATCGGGCCGTGGAATCCGCCACCTATCTCTCCCCGCTCTTCTCGCCGTTCATCCCGATTTCGCTCAGCCTCGGCAGCTATGTCGTCTCGCCGGCGTTCTATATCCTGATCTTTCCGGGCGCGTTTCGCATCACTTGCTATTACTACCGGAAGGCCTACTACCGCGCCTTCTTCTGGGATCCACCTGCTTGCGCGCTCGCAGAGCCGCGCGCTGAATCCCGCATGAAATATACAGGCGAGCGCGCATTCCCATTCATCCTGCAAAACCTGCACCGGTACGCCTTCTATGCCGCCGTGGTGTTCATTTTCATTCTGAGCTACGATGCAATTCGCTCGTTCATTTTTACCGGTCAAGATGGACGCTCTCACTTCGGGATTCACCTGGGTTCGCTGATTTTTGTGCTCAACGTTGTGCTGCTCGCTTGTTACACGTTCGGGTGCCATTCCTGGCGGCACCTGATCGGCGGTGGGATCGACTGCTACTCGTGCTCCGCATTGAGCCGAACGCGCTACGGGCTCTGGCAGAAGGTCAGCTTCTTGAACGAGCGTCACGCGCTGTTTGCCTGGTCCAGCCTTTTCTCAGTAGCGCTGGTGGATGTGTATGTGAACCTGGTGGCGCGAGGCTTGATAACGGATTTGAGTATTATCTGATGGAGCCATTCGAGACATTCGACCATGATGTACTGATCGTCGGCGCGGGCGGCGCGGGTCTGCGGGCGGCGATCTCCGTTTGCGAGGCAGGGCTGAGCTGCGGAATCGTCTGCAAGTCCCTGCTTGGCAAGGCCCACACCGTGATGGCGGAGGGTGGCGCAGCGGCCGCCCTGGGAAACATGGGTGAGCCGGATAGTTGGGAGGTCCACTTCAAGGACACGATGATCGGCGGCCAGTTTATCAACAATCCGAGAACGGTAGAGCTGTTCGCAAAGGAAGCGCCGCTCCGTGTCCTGGAATTGGAGGAATACGGCGCGGTTTTCGACCGAACACCCGAAGGCCTGATTGCCGAGCGTCCGTTCGGCGGCCATACATATCGTCGCCTCAACCACGTTGGCGACCGCACCGGCCTGGAGCTTATCCGCACGCTGCAAGATAAAGCCGTGTCGTACAAGCCTACCGTCTACATGGAAACTACTCTGACACGGCTGATAAAGGCTGGCGATCGTGTCATTGGCGCGTTCGGCTACATCCGCGACAGTGGAAAATTCGTCGCGTTTCGAGCGAAAGCGATTGTCCTGGCAACCGGCGGCTGGGGCCGCATGTACAAGTTCACGTCCAACTCCTGGGAATCTACCGGTGATGGAGCGATGCTCGCGTACGAAGCGGGCGCGGACCTTCTGGATATGGAGATGGTGCAGTTCCACCCGACCGGCATGTTGTGGCCGCCTGGCTGCCGGGGAATTCTGGTAACCGAAGGAGTCCGCGGCGACGGCGGTGTCTTGCGCAACAGCAAGGGCGACCGTTTCATGTTTAATCCGGACTATATGCCGGAGAACTATCGAGGCAAGTTCGCCGAAACCGAAGAAGAAGGCGCGCGCTGGTTGGACGACAACGCCAACAACCGGCGTCCGCCGGAGCTGCTGCCGCGCGACGTGGTTTCTCGCGCGATCTATCGCGAAGTCCTGGCCGGCCGCGGAAGCGAGCATGGCGGCGCGTATCTGGATATAAGCCATCGCGGCGCGGACTACATCAAGCGCATGCTGCCCAGCATGTACGAGCAGTTCCACGCACTTGGCGACGTGGATATTACCAAGCAGCCGATGGAGGTCTACCCCACCATCCACTACACGATGGGCGGCATCTGGAGCGACCCTGAAACCTGTGCGACCACCGTCAAAGGCCTTTACGCAGCGGGCGAGTGCGCGGCTGGTCTGCACGGCGCAAACCGGCTGGGCGGTAACTCGCTGACAGACATTCTGGTCTTCGGCAAGCGCTCCGGAGATGGCGCGGCGGAATTCGCCAAGAACTCGCCCAGTGCTGCTGGAGAACTGGACGCAGGCCAGGTCGAACTAGAGCAGTCGACGTTGCTGGATCCGCTGGCAAATGCCGGTACCGAGAACCCGTATAAGATTACCAAGGAGCTTCAGGAAGCCATGTATGAGGGCGCAATGATTGCCCGGATGGAAGAAGGCTTGCTCAAATGCCTGGAGAATGTCCTTGCCCTGCAGGAGCGCGCCAAGAACATCCGCGTGGATGGAGACCGCATCTACAACCCCGGCTGGCACACCGCACGAGACATTAAGTTCATGCTCAAAACCAGCGAGATCATCGTCCGCTGCGCGTTAGAACGCAAGGAATCGCGCGGCGCGCAGTGGCGAACCGACTATCCGGATAAGGACGAAGCTTGGGGAAAGAAAAACCTGATCGCCTCAAAAGATGGAGACGTGGTAAAGTTAATTACCAAACCCGTGCCTGAAATGGCGCCCGAATTGAAAGCGATCATGGAGTCATAAAATGGTAACCCGCCCGGCAACCAAACCTAGCCGGAAACCAAAACCGAAATCCGAGCCAAAACCGGAATCGCATTTGATCGACAACCTGCACATCGAAGGCTACCGGTGCTTTGAAAAGTACACGGTCCGAGATTTGCGTCGCGTCAACCTATTTGTCGGGCCGAATAATTGTGGGAAGACGGCGTTGCTGGAGGCGGCTTATCTCCTATTCATGGGGGGCTATCTTGACTCTGCGGCATACCTTCTCAGCCTTAGAGAGGGCATGCCACTCGATCGCTATGAAGACCAAGCATGGTGGGTAGAGTTGAGCCACTTGCTCACTGGACTTCGAGTTCGCGTTGGGTCGGACCTTCAGATCACTACAAAAGATGGCTGGGTTTCGTGGGAAGTCCGATCAGCGCTACACGGGTTCGAGGATGACCCCAAGCAAGATCCAGGACATCTAATGATCAAAGCTCGATACAGAAATGCTGGGGCAATGTACGGGCTGCCGATTACTGACAGCCGAGTCGTCTTGAATCCTCCACAGATTCGAGATGCTCGCAAAGAAGATGCTGGTGAACAGAAAGAGCGTCATGCGTTCTTCCCTCCACGAACTCCGGAAATACGCCGCCAGCTCCATGCGCAAGTCTGCTTTATCCCTGCTAGCGGATTGGAGTCAGACGAGATTATCGCCCTATGGGAAGAAATGCAGAAGTCCGGCGAAGAGGCAGCAGCCATAAAGGCGATCAAACTAATTGACTCGCGAATTCAAAGTCTGACAATACTAGCCGGGGGTGAGCGGAGAGAAAGCCTACCCTCATCGGCGATCTATATCGGAATGGAAGGATTGCAAGGACGCCAACCTCTCTCAAATCTCGGTTTCGGGACTCAACGGCTGTTCGAATTCGGGACAGCGATTGCCGCCGTAAGTGGAGGAAAGCTGCTGATTGACGAAGTGGATACAGGGATTCATTACTCGAAAATGGGACCGTTGTGGCAATTTCTAGTAGAAAGTGCCCACCAGTTTGATGTCCAGGTATTTGCTTCGACGCACAGCTTGGATTGCGTACGAGGGCTTGGAGAGGCACTTAACGAATCGCCCGCCATGATCGGCGACGTAGCCGTGCATAAAATGTCCCGTCGGCTTGACCATTCGGTTCCATTTTATGGCGATACTTTGATTTCCGGGCTGGAGAACGATATAGAACTAAGGGGATGATCTGTGCCGCTGCAGACGCTGGAGATGCACGTTGAAGGAAAGAACGACGCGCATGTGATTAGGAACTTGCTCTGTCTTCATCAAGGTCCGGGATACGACTTTGCCAAACCTCCGAATGGATGGCCGGCGTATAAATATCTCCTTGATGGGACGGAACTCGGTGTGGAACGGCTGATTTCGATTATAGATCCGGTAATTAAGGCTGGAAGCGACCCTCCGAGCATTCATGGCTTCGTGATCGATGCGGACAAGAGCTTGAAGAACCGATGGGAAGCGGTTAGAAACAAGTTGATCGTAGCCGGCGTCGAGCCGCCAAAGAAAATGCCACCAGATGGATTTGTAGGTGAGTCCGGTGATGGTTGTCGGGTTGGTGTGTGGCTAATGCCTGACAATAAGGAGCCCGGCGAGCTAGAATCGTTCTTGGTGAGCTTGATTCCGAAATCTGATGTCATACTTGCGCACGCCGAATCGGCGACAATACAAGCCAGACACTTAGATGCGCCATTCAAAGAGGTCGACACTGAAAAAGCAGTCATTCATACTTGGCTTGCTTGGCAGGACGAACCTGGATACCCGTACGGAAAGGCAATCACCAGTCGGTTCTTCGCGCACAACGCGATAGCAGCCCAGCAATTCGTAGCCTGGTTCAAATTGCTGTATCAGATTAACGAAGCAACCTAGGAGTTATAGATGCTTGAAAAAATCAAACTCCGTGTCTTCCGTGGCGACGCCGCTGGGGGGACGGACAAGGAATACTCGGTTACCACCTTTCCGGGCATGGTCGTCCTCGACGCCATCCACCAGATCCAGGCCGAGCATGACAGCACTCTCGCCTGCCGGTGGAACTGTAAGGCGGCCAAGTGCGGCAGTTGCAGCGCGGAGATCAACGGCAAACCGCGCCTTATGTGCAAAAGCCGCGTAGAGGACTACTACGGCGAGAGCGGCACCATCACCGTCCACCCGATCAAGAGCTTTCCACTCGTCCGAGACCTTGTGACAGATGTCTCCTGGAATTATAGAGCTGCCGAGCAGATTCCGCCGCTTACGGCGGCTCCCGGCACTCCGCGGCCATTCCGAATGCAGCAGATCGACGTCGATCGAGTCCAGGAATTCCGCAAGTGCATCGAGTGCTTCCTTTGCCAGAACGTTTGCCATGTATTGCGCGACCACAATCGTAAAGACGGCTTCTTCGGTCCGCGGCAGATGGTTCGCATCGCAGCGCTGGCGATGCACCCCCTTGATAATCTGAATCGCCTGGAGCAGCTCAAGAACGAAGCGGGGGTCGGCTACTGTAACATCACCAAGTGCTGCACGGAGGTTTGCCCGGAGCATATCCACATCACCGACAACGCGATCATCCCGCTAAAGGAGCGAGTCGCGGACGAATATTTCGATCCGGTAAAGGGACTGATTCGAAAGATCTTTGGGGTGAAAACGTAGGAGCCGGTACATAGTCGGTTGATGCGTGAAAAGCTGGAGCGCGCGAGTGTAGAAGGCTCGATCGGTTTCTGCGTTGTCCCTCGAAACCTGCTCGGCCATTCCCTGATGCCACGTAAATTCGCCGCTTACTTCCGTCAGCTATCCTATCCGGATGCCATTCCCGTGCGAGTCGGCGATATGCCTTCTTGATCTCTTCATCCGTAGACCCCGGGCGAACTCCAGGGACCGAATAACTGCGAAACATGTCGTCCATTCAAGCCAGAATCAGCGCGCGCCGCCTCATCGCGCCCCTAAGGAACGTTACAGAGTTCACATTCAAACGTTAAAAGCGAAACCTTACGAGGATGACGGGGATACGGCAGGTCTCTTACAAACAAACCCGCGCTAAAGCGCAATAATGTGCTCGAACCGGAAGTCCCCTTCGGAGTTGGCACTCTCACAAATCAACGGCTAATAGAATACGACATTCAAAAGCCAAGCCCACCCCCGATTGTGAAATACCGCCCCTTCACCAGCCCGATCAGCGCGTTGAACTCCGGCGAGCGGTGGCTATCGCGTTGGCGCCACGTTAGGAGTATTCCCTCGTTGACGCCAAATCCGTCATGCTCCACCCAGACCCGCACTGGTTTCGCTACTTGATAACTAATGGAGCCAAATCCGTTGCTGAACCGCCGAAAACCTATACCCGCACTGAGGTAAACCGGGGCGCGAGGAGTATCTGCCCGATAGGTGACCACACCGAATACACTGGTGCTCGTCCTGTTATCTCCCGCAACCTGGTCTCCGGAGCTGCCGCCGTGGCCACGCCAATCCTGAACGCCTGCGGACGCAACCCATCGGCTCGAGCGGGATGGCACATACTGCACCTGTCCATTAAGCGCGAAGTTGAGGTCCTGGCTCAATACCATGATCGAAACCGCGGCGTTCACGCGCCCGATCGTATGGCCGTAGGTGGCAAAGAAGGTGCCGTCGGAGTCCGTTTGATTTACTGCCGGTGAAGAACTAAAGCTCGTGGCGCCGCCCCCGATGCGAAACTGCCCGCGCCCGAGCACGTGCGCGATTGGGGTTGAGAACGCGGTAGGTCCCGAGAGGGAAGTAAACCCATCCGAATCCACTCCATAAGTAGAACCCGAAAGAGCCGAAAAGTCGCGGAATTCGGGAAACTTATCGGTACCTGCAAAGGGGTTCTTTTTCACAGTCGCGGATTGTCCGGATGCGTGGAGGGGGACGACGAGAAACATGATCCGCAGCCCCAGCCATCCGAAGCTAAGTAATCCACGACGAATCCGGAGAGCGGCGATGATGAAATTCAAGGAACCATTGCCGCGGGCTTGCATCGACTCCCTAGAACGTGTCCGGTTTAGAGCGACCAATAACGAATATCCTCCGGCAGCCCGGCGGAGTCGACGATCGACTTGACATCCATCAAGACGCCGCCGGAGCGAAGATAGGAAGCCAGCGATGCCGGGGGAGCTTGTCTGTACATCCGATGTCCCACGGCGACCACCAGGCCATCCAGCGCATAGAATTCGTCCATGCCGCTCAACTGTATTCCATATTCCAGCAACGCTGCTTCCGGTTCCGCGAATGGATCGTGTACGACGACTTCTACACCTTCGTCTTGCAGCCCGGTAATCAATTCCGGCACCCGGCTGTTTCGGAGGTCTGGCACGTTCTCCTTGAAGGTCAGCCCAAGCACGCCAACTCTGGCTCCGGCTACCGTGCGCGTCCCTGATTCTTCCATCAATTCAAACAATCGTCTTGCCAGGAAGCAGCCCATGCCATCGTTTATCCGGCGACCCGCGAGAATGAGGCGCGGCTCAACTCCAACTTCTTGCGCTTTGCTGGCGAGGTAGTAAGGATCGACTCCAATACAATGCCCTCCGACGAGGCCCGGCAGAAACGGCATAAAGTTCCACTTTGTAGCCGCCGCGTCGATGACGTCTTTGGTTCTCATGCCAAGCCGGTCGCAAATGATTGCCAGCTCATTCATCAGCGCGATATTCACGTCGCGCTGAGTATTCTCGATTACCTTCGCCATTTCGGCGACGCGAATGGATTTTGCCCGGTGTACGCCGGCCGTCACGACAGACTCGTAAACCGCTGCGATTCGCTCCAGAGAGTCATTATCTTCCGAGCTGACTATTTTCTTGATCGAATGGAAAGGGCGCTGCCGGTCTCCCGGATTGATTCGTTCCGGCGAGTAACCGACCTTAAAGTCGGTCCCACGTTTTAGACCCGATTCCCTCTCCAGGATCGGCGCGCATATTTCTTCTGTTAAGCCCGGATATACGGTAGATTCGTATACCACGATTGATCCCGGGCCCAGGCTTCTCCCCACTGTTTTCGAAGCGCTAACCAAGGGAGTGAGATCCGGGCGGTTTTCGCAGTCAATCGGGGTTGGTACCGCAACGATAAAAAAACTGCACTCTTTAAGGAGAGACGGCTCGGCCGTAAAGACAATACTCGCGGCGGCCAGTTCGTCTGTGGATACTTCGCCTGTCCGGTCGATCCCGCCGGTCAATGACGCTATCTTGTCGGAATCGATATCAAATCCGACCACGTTTTGATATTTTTTTGCGAATGAAACGGCTACTGTGAGGCCGACGTAGCCGAGACCGACGACAGCGAGTCTTTCTGTCATGCGTGGTGCCTTTATCGTTCTAAGTCGTACACAAGGAGTGCACGGCGGCCTGCATAAGTGCAGTTACTAACCAGCGCTTTGACTTACTCCGGCGGGGATTGGAGCTCCCGCCGAATTCTCGAAAGCAAGTGCAGACCAAAGTCGATCAAAAGACTGAATCGTTCGTGCCTGCGGAAGTTACTCGCATAGAAGGGCGATCTGCTCTGTGGCACATAGGTTCCGGCTATCTACAACTTCTGTGAATAACCGTATAGATGTAAACTGTTACTAACGAACGCACGTCAAGCGACCGAAAATCCGGACGCTCTCGTCCGCACCTAATCAGCTTGCCTGTGCGAAAGGTTTCTTGATTCGACGCTTTCAGTATAGCAGGTAATATCCCTAGAGCTGACGCAAACGAACGACACCCGGCGTCTTTTTGCGATCAATCTATCTCCTGATATCTGTATACGTTAGCGCTGACGGCTGCGTGATTACTGTCGAATTGGGAATTGCCGGAAAGATCGAACATGGGAACGAGTTCACGGAGCAATTTCAAACACTCGATCGATCGACCCGATACGGCCGCAGCGATCATCGAGTCGAGATCCTCGGTCAGGGTGGGACGATTTAATGGTGTCGCCGGCGCGGAGAAAATGCGCTCGTGCTTCGTGACGGACGCGCCCTCTTCTTCGGTCAACATCTCCTCGAAAAGTTTTTCGCCGGGCCTCAGCCCCGTAATCTCGATTTCTATATCCTTCTCCGGCACCAAGCCCGATAAGCGGATCAGGTCGCGGGCAAGATCGAGGATTTTCACAGGCTCGCCCATATCCAAAAGGTATACGCCCCCGCCGCCTCCAAGGGCTCCTGCTTGAATAACAAGCTGCACCGCCTCGGGAATCGTCATAAAGTACCGCACAACGTCCGGATGGGTAACCGTAACGGGGCCGCCGCGCTCGATCTGCTTACGCATGACCTGAACGACGCTTCCACGACTGCCAAGCACGTTTCCAAACCGAACGGTGGCAAAGTCGGTGCGGCTCTTCAGACTTTCCAGCCGGACAACAAACTCCGCAGCTCGTTTGGATGCACCCATGACACTGGACGGACGAACGGCCTTATCCGTCGAGATCACAACGCACTGCTTTACACCGAAGACGGAGCAAACGCGGCAAATGTTCCGTGTTCCTAACACGTTATTCGTAACCGCTTCGACAACGTTCGTCTCCATCAGCGGAACGTGCTTGTGCGCGGCCGCGTGGAAGACGACAGTTGGGCGATGCTCATCGAACACGTTCTGCAAGCGATCGTAATCCCGAATATCCGCAATAACGCAGGTAGGACGGTTGTGGCCTTCTCGAATCAGCTCTTGTTCGATTTCGAAGATCGAGTTCTCTCCGTGACCCAAGAGGATCATCATCGACGGCTTCATCGCCACAATCTGTCTAACCAGTTCCGAACCAATCGAGCCGCCGGCCCCTGTGATGAGCACCCGCTCGCCGCTTAGATAACGGGCAATCTCTTCGAGATCGACATGCACCGGCGGCCGGCGCAACAGATCCTCGATCGATATGTCTCGAATCGTCCGAAGCTGGTCTCCGCTGCCGATCTCTGAAAAACCGGGTGAGATTCGCAGCCGGGCCGGCGCCTTTTCGCAGCGGCTTATAATATTGCGGACCTGCATTCCGGTTGCGGATGGAATGGCAAGGATGACTTCATCGACATCGCGTCTCTCGACTACGGCACGAACGTCCTGCGTCTTGCCAAGCACCGGAGCTCCATGGATGGTGAGCTTCTGCTTCGCGGGGTCGTCATCCAGGAATCCTACCAGGACAAGGCTTTCACCGGCCCGGCGACGTAGCTCGCGAGCTAAAGCCGCGCCCCGAGCGCCGGCCCCGATGATTAATATCTTGCGCGTTCGTGAATTATGCCCGTTGAGGAAAACAGAAGGACGCTCGTCGACAACGATCCGATACAGGATCCGGATACCGGCGACACAAAGGAAGTTGACCAGCAATTCGATGATAACGGCGCTGCGCGGGAAAGTCGGAGCGCCCGCAAATCTGATAAAGACCCCGAATGCGATGCTTCCAACGATCGTGCTTGCGCCGATGACCTGTACGTCGCGGACCCCAGTGTGCCGCGTGGCAATTCGGTAGATACCGAAAACCTGCAGACTGATCGCCCGAAAGACCAGCAGCCACGGAAGCGACGATCGATAGACTTCGATAAGGTCGGAGGTTGTCGCCGTCACTCCATATCTTAAGCTTAGTGCGGCGAACAGGGAAAAAGCGGCCAGCGCCAAATCCAGAAGTATGAGCGCGACAGTTTGAAAGTTGCTGCGCATGTCGTCTAGGTTCTTTCGACCGCAAACGGCAGCGATCGCCCTGAGGAGGTCATATCCCACTCAAAGGCATGTTGGTATGTGCGATGTGCGCACTACCCACTTGCAGTAGCTTGCTGGCTTCGGCCAACTCCGCGGGATCCGGGAACTGTCTCCTGCCCGCCAGTGTCTGCGCCAGCAGCCAAATGGTTCGCAATATGATCTGCAGGTCGTATCCGAACGATGCGTTGCGGACGTAAACTTGCTCGATTGCCAGTTTAACCGGAAGCAACTGTTCAGCGTATGAGCCTTCCGGGTCTTTATCGTTGAGATAATGGCCGCCGTGCGTCGTTCCGAAAAGACTGCCAGGGCTGGCAAGGCCCGGGCGAATCGTCAGGGTTTCCCGCATCGCGGGAGTGTAGTAATCCTCCACGATTTTGGGGTCTTCAGGGCGGGGGCCGACGATCGACATCTCTCCTCGAAACACGTCCCAGAGTTGTGGAAGTTCATCGATCTTTAACTTTCGAAGAAGCCCTCCGAACGGGAACACCCGGGTATCTCTTGGCGCAGTTATGACGCTATCGGCTGAGTCTCGCCGCACATGCATTGTTCGGAACTTGTGCATTGTGAATAGCCGCCCGTCCAACCCTGCGCGTTTCGCCCGATATATCACCGGTCCGGGACTTCCGAACTTAATACCGATCGCAGCTAACAACATTAAAGGCGACAAGAAAACCATCCCACCGGCGGATGCTACAATGTCGAAGCTTCTCTTCAGCATCCACACTCCTCACTCTACCACTTCTTCGCACAGGATTGCCTGCACGGCACAAATGACGCGCTCCTGGTCTGCATCAGTCATTCGCGTATAAAGAGGCAGGCTGACGGCCGCTCGATAGGCCTGGAGAGCATTCGGAAAGTCATCCGGTTTGAATCGATAGGCGTCCCGCCAATAGGGGTGCAGGTGAAGCGGGATGAAATGAACGCTCGCGCCGATTCCGCGCGCCGATAGCTTTTCTATGAAGCGGTCTCGCTCAACAGAAGCGGCCTCGCCCAGCCGGAGCACATATAGATGCCACGCGTGTGTTTCTCTCATGGGAGCGCGCGGCGGAAGAATTACGGGCAAGCTTGCAAACGCGCTGTCGTACCGCCTGGCAAGCTCTTCGCGCCGTTCCTGAAACCTTTGCAGCTTGCGGAGCTGATGGATTCCTATCGACGCCGCCAGGTCGGTCATATTGTACTTAAACCCCGGAGCGACGACTTCGTACTGCCAGGCCGGCTTCTTCGATGTATATCGGTCGAAAGCGTCTCGATCTATACCGTGAAGTCTCATCGTCCGGCATCGCCGGGCGATATCAGCGTCCCGTGTGGCCACCATGCCGCCTTCGCCGGT
>JBGPOG010000044.1:0-13521 GCA_041487935.1 Chthonomonadia bacterium
CGGGAAAATGGTCTGTAAAGGCTGATTGGCAATATTATAATTGAAATCCACTTCATTGCCAAGCGCATCAACGAGCACCGTGCGGTTGCCGCGCGCGTCGTACCGGTAGTGGGTGACTTTGCCCAGGTTGTTAGTCGCAGTTATCGGTTGCCCGATCGCTTGCGCCTGGCTATAGGCGCCGTCTGTCGTGTAGTTGTAGGTAGTCGTCATGCTGGTGGCGGCGTTATTGCCCGGCGATGTCTGAGTCAAGACATTGCCAAGCGAATCATAAGTATAAGACGTGGTCGTCGTGGAGGTTCCATTCGAGGTGCCTGGCAGGGGCGTCGTAACGCTTTGCGTGAGACCGCCGGGTTCGTAATATGCGATCGTGGACGGGGCCTTGCCCGACTCCTGCGCCCTAATCATGCGGCCGAGGGCGAACGGCGAATAGTCATACGAAAACGTGGTCGTCGTCCCGCGCGGCGAGGTGACCGTGAGGCAGTTGCCGTACCGATCCCAGGTGAAATAGGCCGTCTTGCCGTTGCCGTCCGTCACGGCGGAGGGCCGCAAAGGGTCGTTGGGATCGGCATAGACTCTACTGGCGACATTCGTCGTATTGCTGCCGTCGGTAGCGCTCGTCAGGCTCATATTGGCGTCGAATCCCACAGTGTAGGAATATGCAACCGTCCCGAGAGAATTAGTGACTGTCACTTTTGTGTGGTTCTGATCGACAGCCGTGTATGACCGCGTATTGCCGTTGGCGTCAACGACACTTGATACGAAGGGAGTATCGCTTCGGTAGTTGATCGTCGCCGTTGCGTTGCCGGCGCCTGTCGGCGAGGGCACGGTGATGCTGGCGAGGAAGGGGACCTGCTCGTTGCCTTCGCCGTTGTTGACGTTCGTGTATCCATAAGAATAACGGTTCGGCGGGTTAGCCGTGCCGGTTGTCACGATCTGGGAGACGCTATCCACCTCCTGGTAGCTCTGGGCGTAGCCGGGCGAGACGTTCGTGGTGGCGTAGGTTCCCACGTGGTAGTAGACCGACCGGTTGTAGCCGTCCGAAACGGAGGTCAGGTTCCCCGTGGAGGACGAGCGGGCAAACGAGAGAAGCGTGTATCCCGCGCTGTTCTTGATTGCGGAGATCAGCGGGAAGCCTGCCGGGCCGACCATCCCATAGTAAAAGGTGATCGGGTTGCCCACGCGATCGACGATCTGATAGAGCGAGTAGTAGAGCGCCGCGCCGTTGATCACCTTCGAAAGAGTTGTCGTGACCCACTTAGTTCGATTTGCAAAAGTGATCGTATAGTGGCCGGAGAGGCTGCCGTCATAGTCCCACTCCACCAGCATCGGCGCGCCGGCCTGGACCCCACAGGGCACGGCGGGGTTGGAGGGGGTGGGAATAGCGTTGGCCGTAAAGCTGAACTGCGCGCCGTTTGGGAATACAAGGTACTTCGTGCCCGTATTCGGCTCGTAGAGGTTACCCGTCACATTGAAGTATGCCGACATGTTGAAGAATTGAGAGAAGCTATACCGAATCTCATAGCTGCTGGCGATAGCCGCGGTGAAAGGAACGGTGATCAGGAAGTTTCCATTGCTGCCGGTTACGGACCAGCCGTTTGTTGCGGCTGAACTCGCGACGGTGCTCGAGCCGAGCACGATGTCCCAGGTTAGCCCCGAGGCCGGCGCGTGGTTGCCTGTGCCGGAGATCGTAGCCGAGGCGCCCTGGTTGATGCTCCCGGGAGCGGTGACGGCGAATATGCCGGAGCAAGGCTGGGAATTGTAGAAATATCGGACAGAGTAGCCGTCGCTGACGGTTGCGGACGAAGGGACAGTTACACTACAGCCGGAATAGCCCGCGCTCGTAACGTTCCAGTTATTGGGGCTGGACGAGGTCGCGATCGAGGAGCCGTCCTTGTAAATATTCCAGGTAAGGCCGGACCCGGGTGAATCGGTCCCGGTCTTGTTCACCATTCCGCTCGCGCCTTGTGATATAAGCGCCGCATGTATCGAGCCGTTCGCGTCGTACACACCCACATTGTATGGGTGAGACCAGCCTATCCCAAAATCATCGGACGGGTACGTGCCGTCCGGGCCTCGCAGGCTGTTGTACACACGCGCCCAGGTGACGGACGGCCCAATGGGATTATAGACTGTGAGGTCGGAACTGGGAGAGTACTCCTCTTCGCCCGTCGCCAGGTTTACCGGATCGCCGCGAGTAGGTCCGGCCAAGCCGCTACCGCCGCCGGCGCTATCTTCCGGACAAGGAGTGTAGCATCGATGACAATGCTGCGAGCTCGGTTTACTGCCGCACACTACGGGAAGCGGGGGAAGCCAGAGCATTACGTGGCCCTTGAGAAGGGCGACCTGAGCGAGCATCTGAGCCGTGCTCGCGGGGACCTGCCCCAGCGCCGCAAACCGTACGCTCGGCGCATCGCTTGCCGGCCTCGCAAACAACGCAGAGAATATCCTGTCGGTCTTGCTCCCTTTTCTCGCGACACTAACGTAGCCGGTGGCCTCCATCGCGCGCCACTGCTGCCAGTCCAGGTCACGACGTCCTCCCGGCCAGGCTCCGCAGTCCGAACAGAGGTACGACACGCCTCGCTTGTCCGCCCGCGTCAGTGCGACGAAATGGTCGTGCTCCACAAAAGCGATCAGCGACTTGGGCAATGCCATCAAACCCTTCTCGTCAGCAGTAATGGCGCGTCCGGCCAGGTTGAGCTTTTTGCAGGCGGCGAGGATGTCTTGGAGGCTGCTGCCCTCGCCTGTGTGGCGGCAGGCAGTTAGCACGGTCTTCTTATCGTAGCGTTCATCGATGCCGCGAAGACAGACCGCTAGTCCTGCTGCAGCGCATAAAGGGTCGATCCGCGGAGGCTCCGTAATTCCCAATTTCGCGCGTTCGGCGTGGTAGCCCGCGCAGGCGGATGCGTGCTTGAACCAGAGCGCGCAATTGCGCCGGTCATACCCGTGAAGGGCGGTTTTCGCCACGAGAAGGCTTTGAAAGGCTTCTGCGGCCTTCTGATAGGCGCCTTCATAAAAGTGGGCCGTCGCCGTGTCGTAAGCGGCCAAGCCGAAGCGCGTATCCGAACGGCGCGTCAGGCGTTGCGCCCGCTGGAAGTGTCGGATCGCCCGTTTCGGCTCCTGGTTTTGCGCGAGTTCGTACTCCCCGAGCCGGATATGCAGTAAGACGGCCCGGCGGCTGGATATTCGCTTTTTTGTAATCTCCTTCCGCCACACGCGCACTTCCGCCGCCGAAATAGGCCGAATTAGCCGTCCGACTTCGTCGAGCATTGTAAGTCGTGAAGAATCCGGATGCGCCGAGACAGACTCACGCCCTTGCGCCCGGATTGGGCAATGAATCAGGCAGCACAGAGAGATAGAGAGAAGAGGGAGACAGAATGAAGCTGGCAGAAAGGCGGCAAACCGAACCATTGGCATGTCCTCCACAAGGGTCAGGGTTTCAGCGAGACATACTATACTTGCCGTGCGATATTATAACAAAGGAAGGGATTGGCTGTCAAGCGATCGTGCCAAATCGGGAGCTAAATCTGCTTGATTCGTGGGCGGGTATTATGCGAGAATGTATCTTAGCAACTAGGCAGCAGGGAACGCACACTGTTGCGACGAACATGAGTTTCAGGCAGTTGTCGCCCGAATCTGTGAAACTTCAAGTGACGCATCCTCCGGGATTGCGCGCGTTTAGGGAGAAGACATGACCGATTTCGATAGAACATACTTGTCTCGGCGAGACCTCCTGTTGAAGGGGGCGAGTGGGGCGGCGGCCCTGGCCCTGGGCGGCAGATCGCTCGCACAGGGAGTGGCGGTTCGAGTTCCCGGAACCTACGGGCCATTCGCCGTCGGATTCCAGAGCTACTCGCTTCGCGGATACGGCGTGGATGAAGCTCTGGAGCGAACCGAAAAGTTCGGCATCGAGTATTGGGAAGCATTCCAAGCGCACATGCCCTTGACCGATTCCCCCGCGAAAATCAGCGAGATGCTCGCCAAGCTCAAGTCGCACCACATCTCGATGCCGAACTGGGGCGTGGAGGGCTTCGACGGAAACGCGGCTAAGGCTCGGAAGGTCTTCGACTTCGCGAAAACGATGGGCATTCGGGTGATCACGGCTGATCCTTCGCCAGAAGCCTTCCCGGTCTTGGATAAGCTGCTGGACGAATATAAGGTCCACGGTATTCACATCGCCATCCATAACCACGGCCCGGGCGCGCGATACGATAAGATCAGCAGCGTCGAGAAAGCCATCAAGGGCCATCACGACCGAATCGGCGCTTGCGTGGACACGGGCCACTACCTTCGCAGCGGCGAGGATCCCGTGGAGGCCGTTCGAGTTTTCGGCAAGCGCGTCTATTCGGTCCATATGAAGGATGTCAAGAACAAGACCGAATTTACCATCCTCGGCAAAGGCGACCTGCGCACCGCGGACCTGCTCTACGAGCTAAGAAAGTTGAAGTACGGGGGCCTGGTCGCCCTGGAATACGAAGAGAAACCCGAAAACCCGATTATCGACATCGACCAATGCCTCGCAGCATTAAAAGATGCGGTAGACAAAGTGAAAGCCCGAAAGGTGTAAAGAAAGCTCACACAAAGACGCAAAGACGCATTTTATCCGCAGATTTCACAGATGGCTGACGTCGCAATAACGGACATATCAGGGAATACCAGGCTTAATCTGCGTTAATCTGCGGAATCTGCGGTTAAGTCCTTGACCTTGAGCCGTTCTTTGCGGCTTGGCGTCTTTGCGTGAGTCATCGAGTAGAAGGAGATCGAAAATGCCTGAGATGAATCGAAGGGAATTTGTTGGCTCCATGGCTGTAGCCGCCGGAGCCGTTGTTGCCGGAGTCCCGGCCGGTGCGGTCGTCCGGCCGCCTGTCCGCTCTATCCACGACAAGGTCAAGCTTGGCAAGACCGGCATCCTGAGCTCGGTCGTCGGCATCGGCACCGGGTCCGTGGGATACAACCACGAGTCCAACCAGACTCGCCTGGGCCAGGAGAAGTTCACCGCCCTCATCCGACACGCCTACGACAGCGGCATCACCTTCTTCGACTGCGCGGACCAATACGGCTCCCATCCCTTCATGAAGCTGGCAATCAAAGGGCTTCCGCGAGAGAAGTTCTTGATCCAATCCAAGATCATCCACCGCACCGCCGCCGAAGCCCGCGCCGATCTGGACCGCTTCCGCAAGGAGCTTGGCGTGGACTACATCGACACCTGCCTGATGCACGTGGTGACCGAGCCGGACTGGAATGTACGTTACAAGGAAGTTCAGGACGTTCTCGAAGAGGCGCGTCAAAAAGGCATCATCCGCGCTCACGGCTGTTCCTGCCACACCTTCGAAGCGCTCACGGCCGCGTCGAACGATCCGTGGGTGCAGGTCGACCTCGCCCGGTTCAATCCTTGGGGCAAATACATGGACACCCAGAAGGGTCAACAGGAGACCGAAACGCCGAAGTCCGTCAAGTCGCTCTTAGAGAAGATGCGCGGCGCCGGAAAAGGCGTGATCGGAATGAAGATCCTCGCCCAGGGCGACGTTCTCAAAGCCGGCTCCGACGCAGAGAGAATGGCCCGCGCCAAAGAGAGCATCAAGCACGCGATGGGGTCCGGAGCGGTTGACATGATGGTGATCGGTTTCGAATCGCCCCAGCAGATCACCGAGATTCTGGGCCAGACGCAAATCGCCCTGGCCGAGCTGCACAAGCAGGTTGCATGAGCTAGAGCTCGAACGGAGACGCACCATGATTGGGGTCAAACTAGTCATCGTCGGAGTAATGGCGCTGATGTGCAATCCTGCTATTGCCCAAACGCCAAAACTGGTCTCTGGACATTCGAAATTGGACGTTGCAGAATGGAAAACCTGGGCTCCGCGCGACGAGATCGCTCCGCGATTCTCCACGGAGAAGTTAGGCGGCGCGGATAGCGAGGCGCTCAAGATCGAAGGAAACGGAGACCGCGCCTGCTTCGGGCGTTGGCAGCACACTGTTGAAGGGATTTCCGGCGGCCGGACCTACAAGTTGAGCGCCAAATACCTGGTGCGCGACGTCGCCTTCCCGCAACGCTCCGTGTCCGCCCGTGTGACCTGGCTCAACGCGAAAGGCGAACAGGAACGGCCACCCGATTACGCCCTTGAAACGGGGCGGGAAGGGCAGTGGACACGTATCGAACACGTCACCCTGGTGCCTCAGAACGCCACCAAGGCGCTGATCGAGCTCAACTTCGGATGGTCTCCAAAGGGCGCTGTTTGGTGGGATGACATAAAGCTGGCCGAAGAATCGTCTCCCCGCCTTCGCGTCGTGCGGGCCGTCACGATCTACGACCGCCCGAGCGGAACCGGCTCCGCGGCGAAGAGCGTGGAGGAGTTCTGCAATCTCGTCCTGTCTGCCGCATCGAAGAAGCCGGATATTGTCTGCCTGCCCGAAGGGATCACGGCGATAGGCACCGGCAAGTCGTACGTGGATGTGTCTGAATCCGTGCCCGGCCCGACCACCAAGACGCTGGGAGCGGTCGCGAGCAAGCTGGGATGCTACATCGTCGCCGGTCTTTACGAGCGGGTGGGACATACCGTCTATAACACGGCGGTTCTCATCGGTCGTCACGGGGAGCTTGTGGGAAGCTACCGCAAAACTCACCTGCCGCGCGAGGAAGTGGACGGTGGCTTGACGCCGGGAGACAGCTATCCGGTATTCAAGACGGACTTCGGGACCGTGGGACTCATGGTCTGTTGGGACGTCCAATTCCCAGAGCCGGCCCGATCGATGGCCGCAAAGGGAGCAGAGGTGATCCTCCTGCCGATCGCGGGAGGCAGCGAGATCCTGGCCCGCGCCAGGGCTATCGAGAACCACATATTCCTGGTAACGTCGAGCTACGACATGAAGACCTTCATCGTCGACCCGACCGGGGAAGTCCTCGCCGAAGCCACGCGCAAGAAGCCCGTCGCCCTTGCCGAGCTTCACCTGGACCGCAACTACATCCAATACTGGGTAGGAGACATGAAACCAAGAACCTGGAAAGAGCGGAGGGTGGATTTGAAGGTGGACTAATTAGCCGATCGGCAGCGACCGAATTCGAATGCGATTCTCGCCGATCACGATTACACTTCCTTCATCTAGGCTAGATTTTAGATTCTGGAGATTCGCGAGTAGTAACGCAATCTGCAGGTCAGGCCGCCGTGTTACGTTCCCTCGAAACAGAATGAACGACGGTTTTGATTTGCGCCATAGCGCCAAGATAGTGCCAAAGCCGGTATCCGCCGAAACGATCACGCGGTTCTCAGTCTCCGCTCGCTCGAAAATTATGGCGTCGCTTGCCGTTTGCAAACCGTAAGCTCGGACGTGAACTGCATCATATCCTGCTTCTTGGAGGCCGCTATCCACCATAGGCGAGAGCGCATAATCGATAAGAAACTTCATGCCGTCACTAACGGTAACGTACGCTCACGCAAGACCTCTGCAGCATATCGGAGTGATTCACGAATGTCCTCTCGTTCAAGATCGGGATAGGCATCGAGAATCTCTTGATCGGACATCTCGTCGGCGACCATTCCTACAATTGTTGCGATAGGAACTCGCAGGCCGCGTACGCACGGGACACCCCCCATTTGATCGGCGCTCACAGTAACCCTTGGGAATTTATCCATATCAATCTTCCTCGTTTACGAATCAAAACCGTTCAAATCGCTCCACGTCTACAACGAAAACCACGGCCCCACCAACCAACACCTTCACCGGCGACGGCATGAACGTCCCCACTGGCGCCGCATCCGGCGGGAGCACGTTTACGAACTGTTCTCGCGTTTTGCAGCTATCGCCGATCACCTGCAGCGCCTTCTCCAACTCAGGCTCTTCAACGCCGATGAGAAGCGTCACATTCCCCTCGCGCAGGAATCCGCCGGTGCTGCCGATCTTGGTAAATTTGAAGCCGTTCCGCAGCAGCGACTCGGTGATTTTGCTCTTATCGCGGTCGTGAACGACGGTGATGACTAGCTTCATGGCTCCTCCTTCCGAGGAATTATGGGCCGTACATAAGCAAATATCTCGTCATGTATTCTCTTGATCGAACGGTCTGCGTCCACAATCCAAAATCTGCCTGGGTTTAATTGAGCCTGGGCGAGGTACCCTTTGCGCGCCCTATCCCGTGATGTCCGATTTATCAGAAAACCAGAAGAGCTCTTTCTGGCTTCCGCGAGATAACCTTCCCTCACTCGGCGGTGGAATTCAATTGACTCGCCCTCCATTCGATTGCGATCCATTTGACGGGATAGCCCCTTCTCTGGGTCAAGATTCAGTAGGATCGTGAGGTCCGGAACTAATCCACCTGTTGCGAACTCATTGAGCCTCTGGATCAATTCAAGATCGTTTCCGCGAGCGTACCCTTGGTAGGCAATCGTTGAATCAATGAAACGGTCGCAAATGACTATCTCGCCAGCCTCTAAATGGGGTCGGATAACCAGCTCTGTCACCTGCGCTCTTGCAGCCGTGAAGAGTAGGAGCTCCGCAGCCGGAGTAACCGGCGATTCTTCACTGAGAATGATTTGCCGGATCGCCTCGGCAGTCGGGTCACCGCCCGGTTCCCGTGTCATGCAGACTGCATGGCCTTCGCCTGCGAGTGCATCGCGGAGAAGCTCTATTTGTGTTGTCTTGCCGGCGCCTTCTACTCCTTCGAATGTTATGAAGAGACCTGCCATTAAGCCTCCAAAGCCATGAAAAGACAAGAGTGGTGAGCGTCGGCGACCTTACAAGCTTACCGCCGACACACACACCACTCACCATTCACCACTCACATATTTACGCTATCGGCAATATCCGCACCCTCCGCCGCGGCTCTACACCTATGGATTCGGAGAGCAGTTTGTGCTTCTCAGCAAGCTGGTGCTGCAGGCGGCGGGTGTAGCTGTTTTGCGGAGTCAGCTCCACGGCCTGTCCGGTTTCGATGGCGCGCTGGATACCGTCTTCGGCCTCCTGGAGCGCCTCATCGTTGTCCTTCTCGTCGAGCGGCCCCATCTGGAAGATGTCATGGATGGCGGATGCGATCTGGGCATATGTGTTGCTCTTTATGATGTAGGTAGGCATATGCCGCGACGCCGCTTCGCGCATCTTGCCCGGCTCGCGGCGGTAGCTGGCCTTTAGGGCCATCACCACATCCGCTTCGTTGATGTCCCGAGCGATAATCGCCTGTGCGCGGGTCTCGCGAATGGCTCTATCGAGGCGGCTCCGGCTCACGCCGTAAGGGAAGATCTTTACGGTCGACGGCATCTCCCTGCGGACCGGCGGCGCGGTCGCCGCCCGAAAAGCTTCGCGCATCGTCCGGGCCGGCCGTCGAACGCCGGCCTCTCGATCCTCGGTGATTTCTTCCTCGGCCGGCTTATGGACCTCGGTGCGCTGGATGACCTCGATCTCACCTTCCGGATTCCGAACTCTAATCTCGGGCCTTGCCGGTTTTCCGCGCAAGAGCGCATCGACAGTCTCCTCGACGTTGTGGTGGATCGCCACCTTATCCACTTCCATGATTTCGATGATTACGTCGAACGTGGGAGGCGCCTTCCGCTCCAGGACAGTCTTTTGAGTGCCCCGACGCTTGGCCTCTTCGTCCGAGAGTGTTACTGCTTGAATCCCGCCGACCAGGTCGGAAAGTGTGGGGTTCATAAGCAGGTTTTCGAGGCTGTTGCCATGGGCGGTCCCCACGAGCTGCACGCCTCGTTCCGCAATCGTTCGGGCGGCAAAGGTCTCCGCCTCCGTGCCAATTTCATCGATCACGATGACCTCCGGCATGTGATTCTCCACTGCCTCGATCATCACGGCGTGCTGAAGCACCGGCTCGGCCACCTGCATCCTGCGCGCGCGGCCGATGGCCGGGTGCGGTATATCCCCGTCCCCGGCGATTTCATTCGACGTGTCGACGATCACAACGCGCTTCTTCAACTCTTCAGACAGAACCCGAGCCACTTCTCGAAGTTTGGTAGTCTTGCCGCGCCCCGGGCGGCCCAGCATGAGTATCGACTTGCCGCCCTCGACCACGTCCTGGATGATGTCGATCGTTCCGTAGACCGCCCGGCCGATGCGGCAGGTCAGGCCAACGATCTTCCCGACACGATTGCGAATGGCGGAGATTCGGTGGAGCGTACGCTCGATTCCCGCACGGTTGTCTTTGCCGAACACGCCCACCCGGTTCACGACGTATTCGATGTCCTCGTCCGTTACGCCGTGATCCCCGAGCTCTACGACGTTTTGAGGAAAACGCGCTTCCGGCACGCGACCCAGATCGAGAACGATCTCAAGAAGATCGTCGAGGCAATGAATGCCTTCGAGGTTCTGCCGCACCGCCGGAGGCAGGACGTCTAATAGCTGACTAAGATTGTCTGTAACGCGCTGCTGTTTAATGCTCAAACCGGGGGCGGAAATACCGCCCGTTGCCTGTTTGGAACTCAAAGCGCTTCCGCTTCTCCTTTGGTTGAGAGATAACCGATATACCTCTATGACGGAATCCGATACAGTGAAGTTTCCCGGCCCCATAATAGCAATTCCAGGGCCGGTTTGCAAGAGGAATTCTTGGCTTTGCTCGATTTCCATGTGGTTGACGCTTGTATAGGGGAGTCCGGAACTAATATTGACGATAATTGTACCGTTAAGGTAGACTAGCACATTCGCCCGATCCCCTTCGGGCGCTGAATCCCCAGGGAGGTATCCGCAATACTATGCGTAGTAACGCCACGACTGTCGCTTGCGACTTGCCATCAGGGCCGCTCATAGGTGCGCGGCTCCGCAGTACTGCGGGGCGGGCGTTCCTGCTGTTTCTCTCTGTATTCACCCTCCTATTTTCGATCGCCGGCTCCGCATGGGCGCAGGAGGCTGAGCGCGCCGGAGGCGAAGCCGCCCTCGTCGTGCCCAAACTCAACGATACCCAGATTGCCCAGTTCTTCGGACATTCGGGATCTTTCCTGTTGGCATTCGGAATCCTCGTCTCGCTGGCAGGAATGGGGTTCGGGCTGCGGATCTATAAGCAGCTCGAGAAGGCGCCCGTACACGAGTCGATGCGTGAGATCAGCGAGCTGATCTACGAGACTTGCAAAACCTACCTCTGGACCCAAATGAAGTTCATCGCGCAGCTCTGGGCGTTCATCGCGGTGATCATCGCGATCTATTTCTACGGTTTTCAGCACTTCAACATTGGCAGAGTGCTGATTATTCTGTTCTTCTCGATCGTTGGAGTTTTAGGCAGCTCGTCAGTCGCGGCGTTCGGGATACGGGTCAATACCTTTGCGAACTCGCGCACCGCATTTGCCGCGCTAGGCGGTAAGCCCTATCCCTGCTATGCGATCCCGCTAAAGGCGGGCATGAGCATAGGGATGCTCCTGATCTCCGTCGAGCTGGTGATCATGCTCCTCATCCTGCTGATCGTTCCGGGCGATTATGCCGGACCGTGTTTCATCGGCTTTGCCATCGGGGAATCTCTGGGCGCGGCCGCGCTCCGGATTGCGGGCGGCATTTTCACCAAGATCGCGGACATCGGCTCAGACCTCATGAAGATCGTCTTCAAGATCAAAGAGGACGACGCGCGCAACCCGGGTGTCATTGCAGACTGCACGGGGGACAACGCCGGGGACTCGGTCGGACCGAGCGCGGACGGCTTCGAGACCTACGGCGTCACCGGTGTGGCGCTGATCTCATTCATCCTGCTCGCCGTTCCGGAACAGGCTGCACAGGTTCAACTACTCGTCTGGATATTCGTGATGCGCATCGTCATGGTCATTGCGAGCGCGCTTTCATATTTCATCAACGAAGCCAGGGCGCGTGCCAAATATGCCGATCTGGACGACTTCAATTACGAGGATCCACTCACATTTCTCGTCTGGTTGACATCCGGCATCTCCATTGCATTTACGTTCCTCATTTCGAAAATACTCGTACCGGATTTGGGCGGCGACACCAGCCTCTGGTGGAAGCTTTCATGCGTGATTACTTGCGGCACCCTGGCCGGCGCGATTATCCCCGAGCTCGTCAAAGTATTCACCTCTATGGAGTCGGGCCACGTTCGGGAGGTCGTCAGTTGTTCGCGTGAAGGCGGCGCATCGCTGAATATCCTCTCAGGCTTTGTGGCCGGCAACTTCAGCGCCTACTACATGGGGATTGTCCTGATCGTTTTGATGGGCTCGGCCTGGTTGATCAGCACTCAGGGACTCGGCGCGCTGATGACGATCAACGGCTTCGACGCTTCGCCGGTGTTCGCATTCGGCCTTGTGGCATTTGGCTTCCTGGGGATGGGTCCCGTAACGATCGCGGTGGACTCGTACGGCCCGGTAACGGACAATGCGCAATCGGTGTACGAGCTCTCGGTTATCGAGCAGATACCCGGCATCGAAGAAGAGCTCAAAAAAGAGTACGGCATGGACGTCAACTTCGAGCGAGCCAAGCACAACCTAGAAGCGAACGACGGCGCCGGAAATACGTTCAAGGCAACGGCCAAACCGGTCTTGATAGGCACGGCGGTCGTGGGCGCGACGACGATGGTCTTTTCGATCATCGTCCTGCTTACGAATAAACTCCAGCCGGAGCTCATCAAGAATCTCTCGATCCTGCACCCCCCATTCCTGCTGGGATTGATCGCAGGAGGCGCGATGATCTACTGGTTCACCGGCGCCTCAACACAGGCGGTGGTTACCGGAGCTTACCGCGCCGTTGAGTTCATCAAGGCGAACATCAAGCTCGACGGAGTCGTTAAGGCGTCCGTTGCGGATAGTAAGAAGGTTGTCGAGATCTGCACGATCTACGCGCAGAAGGGGATGTTCAACATCTTCCTTACGGTCTTCTTTGCAACTCTGGCGTTTGCGTGCCTGGAGTCGTTCCTTTTCATCGGCTATTTGATCGCCATCGCGCTGTTCGGACTGTTCCAGGCCCTGTTCATGGCGAATGCCGGCGGCGCCTGGGATAACGCAAAGAAGATCGTGGAGGTAGAACTCAAGGAGAAGGGCACGCCGCTCCACGACGCGACGGTCGTAGGCGACACCGTGGGCGATCCGTTCAAAGACACGTCTTCGGTGGCAATGAACCCTGTCATCAAGTTCACAACGTTGTTCGGGCTGCTGGCGGTAGAGCTCGCGGAGAAGATGTCGACGGGAGTGCGGTTGGGCGCGGCGGCGGCGTTATTCTCTGCATCGCTGTTCTTCGTTCACCGCTCGTTCTACGGGATGAGGATACAAGCCGGTGCGCACGCCGCGGCCGAGAAGGTTCCCGCGACGGTGGACTGATCCGTTTGATGAACCGCAAATACTTAACGATGAAAGCCCTCATCCGATTTGGTGGAGGGCTTTCCTGATAGGGATGTTTACACGCAAGCAAGGTTCCGATGCCGGCAACGCCGTGGCCATCACGATTGGCCTGGCAACGACGACACTACTCGGCGGCAATGGAAGGGTGTGGTCGATCGACTGGCTGCCGAAAGTGACCTTTACCTGGTTCGCCATGATCGGGGCAACGGTGGTATTTGCCTTTGGTGTCATATTTCAAACGCCGGATGACACCTTGGAACGAGCGACGAAG
>JBGPOG010000045.1:0-13518 GCA_041487935.1 Chthonomonadia bacterium
GCCGTCTGGCTGCCACTGCCATAAGAGCCCGAATCCGCATGGTAGAACTGGCGGTTGAAAGCCTCGCGGATTCGCTTTGCCTGGTCATTGTATTTGCCCGCATCCTCGGATTTACCCAGCAGCTCGGCGGTCTTGGCAACGATCTGCGTGTCGCGATAGTAATAACCGGTGCTGGTAACGTCCGCCGGGGTCTCGGTCTTCCAGGGCGCCCAATCGTTCAACCCGAGGGCATTGATGCCATCCTTCGACTTGCTCGTCAGGTAATCGACGTACCGCTTCATGCCTTCGTAGTGTGACTTCAGGATATCGGCGTCTCCGCAATAGACGTAGACGTACCAGGGGATGAGCAGATAAGCGCTGTCCCACGCGGGTCCGTTGCCCCACTCGTAGCCCCACCCGCTCGTCGGGACGATACCTGGCAGCTCGCCGGCCGGACGCTGCTCGTCGCCCAGGTCGTTGATCCACTTGGTGTAGACGGGCGCCCCGGCAAAGTTGAACAATCCTTGCTCGCAAGCCAGATGTGCGTCGCCGGTCCAGCCATTCTTCTCGCGATGCGGGCAGTCGGTTGGAATTGACTCAAGATTGCTGAGGTAGCTCCACCTCCCGGCCTCCCAAATCTTGTTCAAGAGTGGATTCGAGCAGGCGAATTCTCCTATCGGCGCAATGTCCGAGTGGATGAAAAGTCCTCTCAGGCTGTCCGTGGCCGGCTTGCCCGGAAAGCCGGTAACCTCGACGTACTGGTATCCGTGATAACAGAACCGCGCGTGCCACCGCTCCAGCCCCTTTCCCTTCAGGATGTAGTGGTCCGTCTGGAACGGCTGCGGCGGGTCGGTTTTCACCTGGTGCATCGCGATTTCGCGGGTATCCAGCGTGCCGTCGTTGTTCAGCCGCTCGCCATAGCGAAGATTCACCTGTTTGCCCGCCGGGCCGGAAACGGCCAGCTCCGCCCAGCCCGCGAAATTCTGGCCCATGTCAAAAATGAATACGCCCGGCTTGGGTTCGGTAAGCTTAGCGGGTTTGATGATCCGGTCGACTCGAATCGGCGGCATCTGCTGCGCAACGATCCTGCCGCCCGGCGGGTCGACTGCCATCGCATGCAGCCATGCGCCATCGTGATAGTCCGCAGTGTCCCAATCTGGCTTTTCGTAAAGCGCGTCATACGTCTCGCCGCCGTAGATGCTGTCGAAACGGATCGGGCCGTCTGAGACGCGCCACTGATCGTCGCTCACAACCGTTTCGCTCGTACCGTTATCGTATTCGATTCTCAATTCGAACAGCAGCTTCGGGGCCGCCCGCCACGGCGCTCGGTCAAAGTACCATACGGCCCTGGTGTGCTCGTTGTACCAGCCGGCGCCGAGCGTTACGCCAACCGCGTTCTGTCCCTGTTTGAGATTCGCCGTCACGTCGTACGCCGCGTAGAGCGCGCGACGGTCATACCGGGTGTAGCCGGGGTCGAGAACGTGGTCTCCAACTTTTCGGCCGTTCAGGTAAAGCTCGTAATACCCCAATCCACAGATGTAAGCACGCGCGCGCTTGATGCCGCGTCGGTCTACTGCGAATGTCTTGCGCAGTAAGGGCGCCGGATGATACTCCTTATCCTTGGATGCGCCGATCCACTGTCCGTGCCAATCTTCAGGCGCGAGAAGGCCCATCTCCCAGGCAGCCTGGCCGCTAAACGACGACTGGCGGCCGTCCTTGTCCCAAACGCGAACTTTCCATACGCATCGCTGGCCAGACCTAAGCTGTGGGCCGCCATAAGGAATGTGGAGCGATTCACTCGAATCGATCTTGCCGCTGTCCCACACAGGCTGCCTGTCCGATGTAACGACAATCCGGTACGCGGTCTGTTGCTGGCCGCGCTCGGTCGATTCGAGCCGCCAGCTCAATCGCGGATTCGGAGAATCGAGACCGATCGGATTGACCATATACTCGCATCGAAGATCGACCGGTTTGAGCTCCGCCCGAGCGGTTAGCGGCATTAAGACAAACAGAAGTAAGAATGCGACAAGATTCACGGCAGATTCCTCCGGTTTTCAGTCGAATTGTATTTTTGGATTGACTAAAGTCAAACGATCCCGGCCATCCAGGGCCGCGGGCCGGAAAAGATTGCCCCGGCAATATCAAGTTCCTCTTCCCGGCCGGATAGTTGTCCCAACGTACGAAGCTCGTACGGCGATAGATGGCCGGTATAGAGCGCGGCCAAACCCCTGATCGTGAGCTGCAGACCGGCAGTCCGGCTTCTCGCGTCAGAACGGCATAATCGGTGATGCGGATGGGCTCATGCTGCCCGCCCTGGGTATAAATAACGTACCCAACCGCGCGCGATCCGTCCTTGATGAGATAGGCGATTCCCTGCTTGCCCCTTGGCTCGAGAGCGCGGCCCCGCATCTCGGGCGGACGGTCCATGTTGCCGCTCGTTCGTCTAGCGCGTTTTGCGTAGGCAGCATGTATCTCTTCCCGGACTTCCGGCCTTGCGGGGACCATTTCGAGGTCATGACCGCGCGCGTGGATGAAATGCGTTGAAAGCTCGTAGCTGAAAAATAAGCCGGCGCGCTCAAATCCTGCGCGCCGATAGAACGGCACGGCAGCCGGATAGAGAAATGCAAGCGGGCAGCCGGATTCATGGACCTCATCGAGCATTCGTGACATCATAAATGAGGAAACTCCGCCGCTGCGATGTTCGGGCGCCGCTCCAACGACCGCGATTCCCGCAACTGGCACGCTCGCTCCGCCATACCATTGGCCCATCGGAATAATGCGCGACCCGGCGACCACCTCATCTCCACGCTTGACCGCACGAAGACTCTCCAGTCCTATTCGCCGCAGCCAGGCTTCGGATTCCTCCGCCGTTCCGGTAAAGTGCAGCGCCCGCAAGACGATGCGCGCCCAATCAGCAGCATCGGCCTGCTGCAGGGCGCCGTAAGCAAGAGCATCGGGATTTTGGATTTTGGATTTTGGATTTTGCACTTCGTCCCTCACACAATTACCCCATCACCTTGTCACCCCGTCACCCTGTCACCCTGTCACCCTGTCACCCCATCACCCTGTCACTCAATTACCTCGTCACCCAATTACCTCGTCACCCATTCTCCCAACACCGCGTGCGCCGCATTGTACCCTGGTATCCCGCTTACGCAGCCGCCCGGCCAAGCGCCGGATCCGCAGAGGTAGAGGCCGCGAACGGGCGTTTGGGGACCGTTCGTGCCGGCACGTCCTCCAAACATCTGGTCTGGAGTGATGTCTCCGTGGAATATATGACCGCCTGTTAGTCCGAACCGTTCCTCAAGATCACGAGGAGTTAGAATCTCATACTGTTCCACGGCGTCCCGGACGTTTGGCGCATACTGCCGTATGCTGCCGAGTACGTAGTCGTAATACAATTCCGCATCTTTTCGGTTCGCGGGGTCGTACGGGCCCAATTCGGGCGCAAGGTTGTAAGGATAGTACTGGGTAAAGCAGGAGAGAATATGTTTGCCGCCGGGCGCAAGGCCAGAGTCCGTCGCTGTCTGGATATACATTTCAATCATCGGCCGGAACGAAGGTATCCCCGCGCGACAATCGTTCCACGCACTCTCCAAGTATCGCATAGACGGACAAAGGTGAATCGTGCCCAGATGTTGCGGGCCAGGCTCCTTGCCTGGAAGCGCATTGAAGTCAGGTAACTCGCTCACGGCCAGATTAATCTTGCAGGAGACTCCTTGCGTCTTCCAACCGGCGAGCGTCCCGCGCCACTCCGCGCCGTTTTCTAAGAGGGCGCTCGTTCGTAACGGGTCGGCGTTGGAGAGAATCGTATCTGAGAATAGCTCAGTCCCATCAGAAAGCAGAAGTCCGCTCGCGCGATTGTCCCGTGCGAGAATTCGCGCGACCTTCGCATTTACACGAAGCTCCGCACCATATTCGCGGGCCGAGTCCGCCAGAGCCTGCGTTATTCTCCCCATTCCTCCCCGCACGTATCCCCACAAGCCGCGCGAGCCGAGCGCCATGCCCATGTTGTGATGAAGAAGGACGTAGGCTGTTCCGGGGTCCGACACTCCCGCGGCTGTACCGATGAGACCGTCCGTTGCGAGGACCGCCATTAGCCGATCGCTTTTGAATCGCGCTTCGAGTAAATCACGCACGCTTCCTTGGAACAGTGGCTCGAACAGGTTGCGGGCTCCAGCTTTTCGGAGTGCGTCCGCGATCTGTCCCAACTCGGGCGCTGGGCCAAAGAAGAACGGCTCCAGGATCCCTGCCGCGCGCTCCACGTCCGCCTCGAATTCAAAATAGGCTTCCACATCTTCAGGGCAAAAGCGCTGAAGCTCCGCTCGCGTTTTTGACGCGTCCGGGAAGATCATCAGATACGATCCGTCCGGAAAAGGGGCGAATCCGCCTGTTTCACGGCGATAGACCTCGAAGCCGAACTTCGCAAGTTCCAATTCGCGGATGATCTTTGGGTGAAGCAAGCTGCAAAGGTAAGCAGCCGTGGAGATGCGGTATCCGGGCCAGACTTCTTCGGTAACGCAAGCTCCGCCGAGGACGTCGCGCTTCTCGAGCACGAGCACTCTGCGCCCGGCACGAGCCAGATAGGCGGCTGTCACCAGGCCGTTGTGGCCGCCGCCTATGATAATGGCATCGTAGGATTCCATGCCGCACTATACCGCACGACGGGCGTGCAGTCCTCCTGAAACGATTACTTTCACCTCCAAAAGCCGTCCAGAAGGATAAGTATCGGCCGCTCTCGAAGCATCGATCATCTGCCCCATGTCACAGGAAGAAGTCGAAGTAATGGCTATGTCTAGCAGACGTGACTTTCTGCAATGGCTTGCCGCAACCAGTGCGTCGGGCGTCATTTCGCCAGCCGCCTCGGCCGGCAGCTTCACCCAGATCGATAAAGGACCAGCCGGCCCAACCGGATCCGACCTCGGAACGATCTTTCCATTCGTCGAAAGCCAGGCGATGAAGGGCGAGTTTCCGCTGTCTTTCCTGAGCAACGAGTTCACGCTTGCTGACGCCTGGCGGTTCCGTGCGAAGACGCGGCTCATGGATCTGCTTCACTACTCACCGCAGAAATGCGATCCTAAAGCGGAAGTCGTCGGGCGCACAGAGCGAAACGGGTATGTGCAGGAGAAGGTCTACTTCAATACCACGCCGGATATCCGCGTGCCCGCTTACGTTTTAGTCCCCAAAAACATGAAGAAGAAGGCTCCGGGGATCGTCGCGCTCCACGATCACGGCGGGTTCTATCTTTGGGGGAAAGAGAAGCTCGTCGAATCGGATCGGGAGAACAAGACCCTGACCGAGTTCAAGCAACACTATTACGCCGGGAAGAGCATTGCTTCGGAATTGGCGCGAATGGGCTATGTCGTCATCGTCATCGATATGTTCTACTGGGGAGAGAGGCGAATGCTGCTCGACGACGACCCGGCGGACTGGCGCGACCGCCCTGTGGATATTACGGCCGATCGGATCGCGGCGTTCAACCGGCGGGCAGGCGACAGCGAGCAGCTTGTGGGCCGGTCTATTTTCACCACCGGGATCACCTGGCCCGGGATTATCTTTTGGGACGATATCCGCACGGTCGATTACCTTGCAAGCCGCCCGGAGGTCGATAGCGACCGCCTGGGTTGCGTGGGGCTTTCGGTTGGAGGGTTCCGGGCCTGCCACCTCACTGCGTTGGACGAGCGCATCAAAGCCGGCGTCGTCGTCGGGTGGATGGCGTCGTTTCCGACTCAAATCAAGACGAAAATCAAATATACCATCGGCCACACGATGCTCGTTCCCGGTCTTTACCGATACCTCGACTATCCCGATGTGGCTTGTATCGCACTACCTCGGGCGCTGATGGTGATCAACGGGGCGAAGGACACACTCTTCGATCAGAAGGGTGTCTTGAGCTGCTTCGAGAAGCTAAATGCCTGTTATGCAAAAGCCAAGGTGTCCGACAAGCTGAAAACCCGCCTCTACGACACGCCCCACGAATTCAACGCTGAAATGCAAGCGGAAGCATGGGAGTGGCTGAAGCGATGGGTGTAGGGATTTTGGATTTTGGATTCTCGATTGTGGTATTTGTCTGAACAGGGATTTACATGATTTATGGATGGACTATGATTGTTGCAGCTAATCATGGCAATCATAAAATCCGACAAATCATGGTTCAAGACCGGAGACGTATTAATGAGCGCAAAGCTGCCCAGATTTGTAGTTATCTTTTTGCTCTTCACGCCAAACTTAGCCCGTGCTGACAAGGTCGTTCTGGTTGCCGGCGGCGGAAGCGGAGGAGACGGGGGCCTGGCGACTGCTGCAAAGCTCGTCAATCCATTTGGCGTTGGATTCGACCGCGCTGGAAATACATACATCGTAGAAATGGAAGGCGGCGAGCGCGTTCGAATGATCGATCGCAAGGGAATCATCACGACGATTGCCGGCACCGGAGAAAAAGGTGATTCCGGCGAGGGCGGACCGGCAACCAAGGCGAAAATCAACGGATGCCACCACCTGCTCGTCCTCCCCAACGGAGACATCCTCCTCGCCCAGGCATTCAACAACAAGGTCAGCCGGATCGATCGCCGCACCGGCATCATCAAGACCATCGCGGGAACCGGCGTGAGTGGCTACTCCGGTGACGGCGGACCGGCAACCCGGGCGAAATTCGGGGGAATATACTGTCTCGCTTTGAGCCCTAAGAACGACCGCCTTTACCTCTGCGACCTCGACAACCGCCGAATCCGTGCGGTCGATATGAAGACAGGAGTTGTCACAACGATCGCCGGCAATGGCCGCAAGGGAGTCCCCGAGGATGGACAGACTGCAACAGAATCTCCGCTCGTCGATCCGCGCGCCATTGCGGTGGACAAACGGGGAAGTCTCTATATTTTGGAGCGATCCGGCAATGCGCTGCGCATAGTGGATTCATCCGGCAAAATCCGTACCCTGATCCGTCCGAAGCCAAAACCAAGTTCTCCGCTTGACAATTTGAACGGACCCAAACATCTGTGCGTCGATCGTGACGCCAATGTGCTTATCGCCGACACGGAAAACAACCGAATTGTGAAATTCATTCGTCGCACCGGGAAGCTCGTGATTATTGCTGGAACCGGCAAAGAGGGCGCGGGCGGCGCAGGCGGATCAGCCAAAGAAATAGAGCTCAATCGCCCACACGGCGTCTTCGCTCGCACGGACGGCGTAATCTACATTTCAGATAGTGAAAACGGCCGAGTTCTCAGGATTGAGCCGTGAGGATCGTGGTATTCTGGGACGAGGGTTTTCCCTTCGTCGATGCCCCGGCGATCGCTAAGAAATCCCTCCTGACGGCCCTGGATTCGAAGCATACGGTCCGCTTTGCAACGGCCACTGAAATTCCCAAGGCACTCGCGGAGAACCCCGATCTCTTCGTCAACCCTTACGGATCGGCATTTCCCAAATCCACCTGGCGCGCATTTACGCAATATCTCGAGCGCGGGAGCAATTGGGTAAACCTCGGCGGAGCGCCGCTGACGAGACCGGTGAGGAGAGTAGACGATGGACAATGGACGACAGACGATACACCCTTGGCAAGTAACCCATCGTCCGACTGGCACATCGAGGTCCCACAAACCCAGTACGGCAAGGAGCTCCGCATCAACCACGCGTTCCCGATTGCTCTGCCTCCAGCTCAGACCCTCAGCTTCCCGGGATTGGACGTGGACCTGGAGACCCACTTTGGCCGCTTTAGACCCACCCGCGCCTGGTCGTTACAGGTACGATTTACGGACAGCAAGGATTTCCCAGAGGAAAGCGGCAGCGCGGGGCCGCGCGAGGCGGTAATGCGCCCGCTGGTTCTCTCGCGGGGCGGTGAGCGAGTTCTTGCCGCCCCGATCGTCTCCATAGATAGACTGCTTGGCCGGTTTGCAGGCGGACGTTGGGTATTGGCTTGCTGCTATGGTGAGGGTTCCTTCCCCGTTGGCCTCATCGAGCGCCTCTGTGAATTTGCCATGCGCCCTCGCGCGGACCTTCGCGTGCAACCGGGTTTCGCCTGCTACTATCCCGGCGAATTCGCCACTTTGAATGTGTGCGTGCGGGCACGGGGCGCGGGCGACCTTAAGGTCAACCTCCGCGTCTATTCGCAAGATAACCAACAAGAGATTTACGCCCACACATATCGTGTGAGCGTGGATCATGCGACTGCCCCAGGTTCCCCCTCACCTTCTCGCCCTGTCACCCCCTCACCCCCTCAACTCTACTCTGCCCCTGCCATGATCCAGACATCTCCTTTCCCGGCCGGCAACCCCGGGCTTTACATCGTCAAAGCGAACGTGGAAGGCGGCGGCCGCAATAAGCCAATCGGCCATGCGGAGACCGGATTCTGGATATACGACCGAGACCTGATTTCAAGCGGCAAGCCGTTGACTGCCGATCGGGACTATTTCCATCGGGACGGCCAGCCGTATCCGATCACCGGGACCACCTATACGGCCGGAGACGCGCACCGCAAGTTCCTCTTCGAGCCGAACCCCGCGGTCTGGGACGCAGACTTCTTCGCAATGGCGGCCGCAGGCGTAAATATGGTCCGGACCGGTATCTGGACCGGCTGGAAGCGGGCCATGCTGGACGCTGGAGCAGTCGACGAAGGCGTCCTGCGCGCTTTTGCAGCATTCCTTCTGACCGCCCGGCGATACAATATTCCTGTCATCTTCACTTTTTTCTCCTTTCTTCCCGAAAGCTGGGGAGGCAAGAACCCTTATCTCGATCCTCAGGCGGTGGCGGCGCAATCCGCGTTCGTTGCCGCATTTGCCCGCAGATTCGCAAATGTTAATGATCTTCTTTGGGACCTTATCAACGAACCGAGCTTCTGCTCGCCCGAGCGGCAGTGGAAAACGCGCCCGAACTACGACGAATTTGAACAGGCTGCCTGGACGGAATGGCTGGCGAACCAGGGAGTCGGTGACGACGAGTGGCGCGAGCGATGGCGGTTGACTCCGAACGACCCGCTCGATCTTCCTGCGCTGGAGGATTTTGAGGATCGATATATCTTCCAGGACACCCACCCTATCCGGGTGATGGACTACCGCCGCTTCGCGCAGGAGATGTTCACGGAGTGGACGCGCAAGCTTGTTCGAGTGATACGCGGAAACGGCAACCCCCATCAACTCGTCACCGTGGGGCAAGACGAAGGCGGCACGCGCGACCGGCCCAACCCCTGGTTCCATGGCAAAGCTGTCGACTTCACGTGCAACCACTCCTGGTGGCAGAACGACGACATCCTCTGGGATAGCGTCATAACGAAGACTCCCGACCGGCCAAATCTGATCGAAGAGACCGGAATAATGTTCGTGGAGGGCGTGGACGGCTCGCCCTGGCGAACGCCCGAGGAGTGCCGGAATCTGCTCGAGCGCAAAATGGCGCTAAGCTTTGCCGCCGGGTGCGCCGGGTTCATTCAGTGGTGCTGGAACACGAACGTTTACATGGATTCGGACAACGAGGTTGCCATCGGCTTCCTCCGCGCCGACGGCAGTGAGAAGCCTGAGCTGGAATCGTTCCGCAAGATCGCCCGCTTTATTGCGGCGAATGCGCACCTGATGACCGGCCGCAAGCCGGAAGAAGCGGCCGTGGTAATTCCTCACTCCAATATGTTCAGCGTGCGAAATCTCGCCGATCAGGCGACTCGGCGGGCGGTCAGGATTCTGGAATGCGATCTTGGCATTCCCTGCCGTGCGATTAGCGAGCACCGGGTTGATGAGATCGGCGACCCGAAGCTGATCGTTCTCCCCAGCCCGAGGGTGTTGACGGAGGCGTGCTGGCAAACTCTTCTGAAGAAGGTCGAGTCGGGGGCGACGCTGCTGGTGACGGGTTTTGTCGAAGCCGACGAATATTGGCGCAATGTGGATCGTCTTACGGGTTTCAGCGTCAAAACGCACTCGTGGCCTGTGACAAGGTCGGAGCGAAGCAACCTCGCGGAACGACCTTATCCCGCATCCAGCCGCTTCAGCCGAGACGCTATTCAGAGGCTGGATTGCGCAATCACGGAAGACGGCGACAGATCATTGATCCGGTCGATTAAGCTCAAGAAAGGCACCTTGATTGTCTGCCCTCAACCTTTGGAACTGGATGACTACGATTTCAATGCAGCTTGGTTATATACCTGCGCACTTAACACAGCACAAAAACGGACGCGATCGCCGGGGGAGTTTCCTGAGCATGACCTATTAGTGCGGCGTGAAGCTTTCGATGTTTGCGACCTCCTGATCTTCGTAAGTGAGTCATCTAGCGAAGAGAGATGCGGGGGTCCTGGTCCTCGACAGATCCCATTCGGACTGCGAATTCCGCCACAACGCATTGGCCTGGCATTCGTCGATGCGGAAAGTGGTAAAGTGCTGGCTAAGCTGGAGATGGAATGAGTTATTGTATATGGCAAGACGTGTCCGCGTAACAGTTCACGATCCGTGGGGTAGGGGTGAAGCATTCGGGCTAACGGTTGGCGGGTTCCGATACATTATGTCGTCCGAATGCTTCACCCCTACGCGCGGCCGATCAGCGTTTTACACGAATTGTGAACACTTACGTGTCCGCGTAGACGTTGACGAAATGAAAGCCCTGTGGTACGGTAAACGCGGAGATAGTTAATGAGTGCGACGGCCAATACTACGATCGAGGTGCCGGATGTATACGCGAAACGTCTTGAAGACCTCGCGGAGCAGAAGGGCGTTAGCGAATCCCATCTAGTAACTAAGGCGCTCGATATCCTATTCAGTCTCGCGGAATCTCCGCCGGAAGATGACCATCGTGATTGGCAGTCGATGGGGATGGCGCGGTTCGAGCAAGATTGGGAATACGAAGAAGACGCCGTATACGACGATTGGAGAACCCATTATGGCGTCGCGCGGGGACTTTGTGTTGGTGCCGTTCCCGTACAACGACCTGAGCGCCGCCAAGGTTCGGCCTGCAGTGATTCTAGGCAGGGACGCATTCCGGGTCGCGGAACGAGAAATCTTGGTAGGCTATCTAACCTCCCAACTATCAGGCGCAGATCCGGACCTGGATGTTGCTCTCAAGGACTGGGCGGCTTGCGGCCCCCTCAAGCCCTCTGTCTTCAAGCCTCGGATCGCCGGGATTGACCCCACCTTGATACAACTCCATATTGGCTCGTTGACCGAGCATGACCTGGAGGAAATCTCAGTCCGTTCGAAGCGAGCGCTGGGTCTAGAAACACACGAACCGTCATCCGCTGGGACTTCTCCAACTCCTACCGTAAATCCGCCTTCGGCGAATTGAATTATTGAACTGTCGGTTGTTTTTGGCAATACATTCCTATTTCAGGTTTCCATGTTCTATACCTGGCTCTCCCGTGGCTTTCTCCTCTTAATTCTCCTCCTCGCAGGATGGGGGATCGGTTCATCGATGCGTGGGCATCGCATGGATCCCTGGCTGCCCTATTCTAATAAACTCCGAGTCCTCACGACCATCTTCCCCATCTACGATTTCACGCGCGAGGTCGGCGGAACGGAGATCGAAGTTCGTAATCTCCTCCCGCCGGGCGTCGATCCTCATGAATTCGCGCTCTCTCCCCGAGACGCAGAGCTGGTCGCCGGCGCGGACCTGATTCTGGCAAATGGAATCGGGCTGGACGACTTCATATTGGAAGCCGCGAGAAAAGCGGGGGTGCCGGAAGAGCGAGTGGTCCGCGTTGCGCCAGACTCCATTATGATCTCCCGTACCGAGCTTATTCCCAAATCGGAACTGAGCGACCCACACCGCTGGATCGATCCCGTGCTGGCGGGCATATACGTTCGCAGGATCTCAAGCGCACTGGTGGCGGCTAATTACGCGCGCGGAGTTGCGGTCGAAGTAAATCAGCGAATTCGAGCGGCAGAGATCGCTTACATGGCCAGACTGGCCGTCCTTGATCGGGACTATCAGCATCGTCTATCGGGAGTACCTGGCCGGAGCATGATCGCGTTTCATGGCGCGTTCGAGAATCTGGCGAGGCGTTACGGATTGAAGCTGGTCGCGGTGTGGCAGCGCACCCCTGGAAGGGAACCGGCGCCGCGAGAGGTCGGCAGAATACTTCAGGTTGCGCGGATTGAGAACGTGCGCGCCCTGTTTTCGGAGCCGCAGTTCTCACCGAAAGCCATCGAGATGATCGCCGCCGACGCGCATCTCCCTGTCTACACGCTCGACCCGGTGGAAACAGCTCCCGATTTTGCGACGACGCATTACATCGACGTCATGAAACACAACCTCGATACCCTCGTTACCGCGCTTGGGGGCGGACCTGCCGGCGGCGGAAAGTAACGTAAAGCAGCGGTGCGAAAAGCAGGGTGAAAAATGTGGAAAAGCTCAGTCCGCCTATGACCGCAATCGCCAGTGGCTTCTGCATCTCCGCGCCTGCGCCCAGGCCCAGCGCGAGCGGCACCAGCGCCAGAATCGCGGTGATGGCGGTCATCAGAATCGGGCGCAGCCGGACCCGCCCGGCGAGGAGGATCGCCTCCTCCAACGGCGCGCCTATCGCCTCCGCTTTCCGCGCCTTATCGAAAAGCAGGATGCTGTTCTCGCCCATGATGCCGACCAGCATGATCGCTCCCATGAAGGAGGAGACGTTGAGCGGCGTGCCCGTCACCCAGAGGGCGAGCGTCACGCCAAAGAGTGAAAGGGGCATCACCAGGAGAATAACCGTAGGGGCGGTAAAAGAGCCGAACTGGAACAGCATGACGGAGTAGACCAGGAGAATGGCCAGCAGCAGCACGATCATTAGGCCGCGGAAGGATTCGGCCTGGCTTTGGAACTGCCCGCCCAGCAGATAGGTGACGCCGGCGGGGAGGGTGACGCCGCGCATCGTGGCCTGCACGTCGCGCATCACGCTTCCAAGGTCGCGTCCGGAGAGCCGGGCGGTCACCGAGACGAGTCGGCGCTGGTCCTCCCGATTCACCTCCGTCGTGCCCGGCACGTTGTCGATACGTCCCAGCGCCGCAAGCGGCAGGTTGAAGCCGCCGGGCGCGCGAATAGGGAGGGCGGACATCTGCGCGAGATCGGCGCGGTAGGCGGCGGGGTAGCGCACGCGCACCCCAATCTGGCGGTCGCCTTGAAGGATATTCGTCACCACATCCCCGAACATCGCCGCGTTCACCTGCGTCGCTACCTGGTCCGGGGTTAATCCCGCGCGTCCGGCTTTCGTCGGGTCGATCCGCGTGACGAGCTCCGGCCCGGACTCGATGACTCCCGTCTTCACGTCTACTATCCCCGATATCTTTTCCAGTTTGGCCGCGACAGTTTGCCCCAGCGTATTGATCTGCGCCTGGTTCTCACCGAAGAGCTTCACCTCTACCGGAGCGGGAGCGCCGGCCAGATCGCCAAGAAGGTCCTGTAGTACTTGCACAAAGTCGATATCCACGCCGGGGACCTCCTTCTTAACCCTCTCCCGCACCGAGTCGATCACGTCGTCTATGTTGCGCCGCCGGCCGGATTTAAGCATGATGGCGAAGTCGCCGCGGTTAGCTTCCGTGATGGCAAACCCTAACTCCGTCCCGGTGCGCCGGGAATAGGCGCTCACTTCGGGCGTCGCCTTCA
>JBGPOG010000046.1:0-13324 GCA_041487935.1 Chthonomonadia bacterium
TAGGCCCCGGCGCAAGGTTGTAGGCCCCGGCGCAAGGTTGTAGGCCCCGGCGCAAGGTTGTAGGCCCCGGCGCAAGGTTGTAGGCCCCGGCGCAAGGTTTTGCGCGCAACAAGGGGCGCAGCAAGCAGCGCCCCTACAATAGAAACGTCACGCGGAGCGCTATTATCAATCAGGGTTGATCCTGCCGATTTGAAAGGTTCACATACCCGAACTTTCCCCCATTGTCCTCTGCGAGAGCTTGGAGCAGATACATTCCCTTGAACTGCTCTCCCAGCCCCAACGCAAGCGTCACGATCTGGACGTTGTTCGAATTCATCAGCTTAACGTGCTGGCGCAGCATATCGAAACTGCGGATTCCCGTCGTCGGCTCACCATCGGATAGCAGGTAGAAAGTTCGAGCGGTTTCCATCGTAAACGCCAGGTCGAGGGCCGCCGAAATGTTGGTTCCGTCTTTCAGGTCGACGAGATCCACATACAGATTCGCAGCCTCGATGTTCGTCTTCGTCGCGGGCACAAGGTCGTCCGAGAATGACCGGGCCCGCCCGAAGAACGTGATAATATTGAAGGAATCTTTCCGTTTCAGCTCCGATAGGGCGCGCTTTAGCTCCTCTTTGGCCTTACCGATTTTGTCGCCTTCTCTCATGCTTCCCGAAACGTCCAGCAAGTAGACGATGTGCAGCGGGCCGTCCCCGCCCTTGCCGCCTCGCGGCGTGGCGCCGAAGACGCCCCCGCGCCCCGGACCTCCTGGCCCTCCCCCTTTGCCGCCTCCGCCGTTTGGATCGCCTCGCAGCAGGCCGGCGATATCTCCAAACGGAACTCCCCGCCGCCTGCCGGGAATGCCGCCGCTTCCATCGCCGACGCCCGTTCCGGAGCCATTTCCTACGCCGATTCCGCTCCCGCGCCCGTAGCCGATGCCCGTTCCGCCGGTGCCGGGCAATTCTGAACCGGCGCCCTTGCCTCCACCGGGCGGATTCGTTCCGATGCCGCTCCCCTTGCTTGCCCCGATCCCGGGACCGGGCTTGCTCTGGAGCGTTGATCGCGCGTACTTGCCGTCCAGGCGGGTGCCGATACCGAGATCTCGGCCAACTCCCACGCCGCCGCCGGCGCCATGGCCCTGGTTCCCGCCAAGGCCGGGGCCAATACCCGGCTTCTCCTCCGGTATAAGTTCTTTTGCGAGGGGATTTTCAACGGATAGAATCGACTTTCCGCCGCCGCCGCCGATACTTGGCGGGGCTTTGGGCAGGTTGACTCCGCCTGCTCCTCCTCCGTTGAAGACGATATCTTCCGGCGGCGTAATCGGTCCCGGCGCGCCGCCCTTGCCACCGAGGACGATTCCGGGAGCGGGAGAACCGCCTCCGCCAGGCGCCTGAAGGCGGGCCATGCGCTGAAGCTCCGGGCCGGCATCCTTCTTTCCTGCCGGCAATCCGATTGGCAGGGGCTTTTCTTCCTTCAGCCTGTCGACGCCACCGGGCTGTGCTTCCGCGGCAGCAGGCCTATTCTCGCGTACCGGCTCTGACTTCCGGGGAATTGGAACCAGCCGAACGTCGTTCTTCGCAACCTGCATCGGCCGCTTGCCGTCGGGTTTATCGGTTTTCCGTTCGGAGCTGTGTTTTGTTTCCGATTTTGGCTTCGGCGCGGGCGGCTTGGCGGGCTCGGCCTTCTTCTCCTCAGGCGGAGGAAGCATGACCTCGATTTCCGTGACTTTCTGCAAGGGCGGGACGACCGTAAACGCGCGGCTCTCCATCATCATCCCGACGTGGATGGCAAAGGAGATCACGCAGAAAACGCCCAGCCAGTACCATCGCTCAATTCGCATGGGGAACATCCTGACTCCCGATCATTTCAGGCTTGGGGTCTTGCCGGACATCTTGGTAACTTGCTCGCGAAACGGCTTGGGATCGGTCGGAAGCACCACGCGCGTCAGCCCGGCCTGGCGCACCATGTCCATCACTTCCATGATCCTGGCGTACGGCACTTCGCGGTCTCCTTTTACCAGCACGCGCGCCTGCTTGTTGCGAAACGCGAGCGCCTTCAGTCCAGCTTGCACCGTCGCGACGTCCTGGCGCTGCCCATCGACATAGAGGTTCCCGTCCGCCGCCACGACCACTGTGAAGTCCTTCTTGGTCTCCGGAGCGCCTTCGCGGGTGGAAGTCTCGGGCAGCTTGAGGGAGACGCCCGGATGCCGGATGAACGCGGTTGTTACCATCATAATAATAAGCAATGTGAGGGCGATGTCGATCAGCGGAATCAGGTTCATGTCCGCCATCGGCTCGTCTTCAAGGCGGTGACTGGCGTGCATTCTAAGCCTCCCGTCTCACCGCGCTAGACCGAAGCAGGGGGCTTAACCGCGCCACGTGACCCTGAATCTGGAGCAGAAGTCCCTGCACGCGACCCGTAAAATAGTTATACGCCATAACCGCCGGAATTGCCACCAAGAGGCCGAGAGCGGTCGCGCTCAATGCCTCCGAGATGCCTGCCGCCATCGCCTCTCCGCTTAACCCGCTGTGGCTCATCGCCTGGAAGGCCGCCATGACTCCAAGGACGGTTCCGAAAAGGCCGATAAACGGGGAGGTCGAGCCGATTGTAGCCAGAGTTCCCAGGTATCGCCGCAGCCGGAGCCGCTGGAGCGACAGCGCAATATCGGCGGCAGATTGGATGGACTCTTCGCTCGTTCCGCGGAGCGGGGCCAGTTGGTTTACGATCTGAGTGACCGGCGCGGCCTGGATCTGGCGGTCGCGGAGCATGCCGTCGTCCTCTTTCTCGAGGGCAAGCTGGAGCATCATAAAGGCGCGGTCTTCAAGCGCCCTCAAACGAGAAAGGGTGAAAAAGCGCTCCAGGATGATGGCCAAACCCAGGACTGAGAATATTCCCAGAGGCCAGGCGACCAAGCCGGCGTGGCGAAAGAGTTCTAACATGCGTTCCTCACTTACCGGCGGTCGCTTTGAGCGCGGCCAGCCGGATTTTTGCATTGCTTATACGTGCATGATTGGGAAATTGTGTGACGAGTTTCGTCAGTCGTTGAATCGCGTCTTCCTTCTTCCCGGCTTTGTCGAGCGCAACTCCTGCCCAATAGAGCGCCTCGGGAGCATAGTCGCCGGGAGTCTTTTGCTCGACGGCGTGGTCGAATTCAACGGCGGCTTCAGCGGGCTTATCGAGGTTATAGAGGGCGCTGCCGAGCTTGAAGTGCAGCTCCGCCTGATTGGCCGGGGCCGGATTGCTGCCGAGGAGCGCGGAGTACTGGTCCCGTGCCTCTTCAAACTTGCCGGCCTTCATCCGTGCATCAGCCACACGCAGCGCCGCCTGGCCGCCATACTGGCTGGTCTTGAAATCGGCAGCCAGCCTCTCCCACAGCGGGATTGCGTCGTCAGACTTCCCGCGTTTCTCGGTGACCCACGCCTGGGTATAGAGGACGGTGGCCTGAACGTCTTGTGACGGACTGCCGCTCATGAGCTGTTTGCACGTCTCCAGCGAGGCATCCCATTTCTGCTGGTCGAGCTGTGCCTGGACCAATGCGAGGCGTGCGTCTGTTGCCGCTTCGGCGTCCGGCTTCGCTTCGAGAACCGCTTGTGCGGATTTCTCCGCGCTGGCAGGCTGCTTGAGCGCAATATACACCCACGATAGGCGGCGTCGCGCGTCGCCGGCCCAGGGAGCATTCGGCGCTCGCTTGACCGATACCGCGAGCGCATCGGCCGCAGCGGCTTGCTTATTCTGAGTGAGAAGGCAGCATCCCAGCAGATATTGCGCCTCCGCCAAAATGTCCGGCTCGGCTCCTGCTTTGGTTAGCGCGCTCAGGTGCGCGACGGCGTCCGCTTCGCGCTTCGATGCGATTAGAAGCCGGGCAAGCCGAATCGTTCCCCTTGCACGCTCGGATGGCGGAGCGTTCTTCAAGGCATTGGCGAGCTGCGCAGGATCGGAAGCCGAGTCCACGATCGCCGCAAGCGCCTGTTTCGCCTGTCCGGCATGCTCCGATTGCGGATATTTTTCGATGACGACCCGGAATGCAGCCGACGCAGCATCGTCCTGTTTTGCCGCCCGATAGGCCTCGCCGGATTTGAATGTAGCTTTGGCGGCCAGCTCACTATTTGGAAAACGCGCCGGGAGCCTCGAGAACTGAGCAGCCGCATCCGCCGGCTTATTCAAACCGAGATTGGCGTTGCCGGACCAATAAAGAGCATCCGCGGCCGTTGGACTTTCGGGCGACTTTGCAGCCTCGATATAGGCCGCGAGGGCTTTATCGAAATCCTTCTGCCGATACCGGCAGTGTCCGAGTGTCAACAGGGCGCGGAATCGCTGCGGCTCCGCCGCTGGAAGCGCGGCGATGACCTGATCCAAGCGTCCGGCGGCGCCTGCATAATCGCCGGTCTGAATCAGAGTCTGGATCAGCCCTTCTTCGGCGTCGCGAAACGGCGCGACGCTTCGGCCCTGGTTGGAATAGTATGCAATGACGGCTTCGAAGTTGCTCCGCGCCGGATCGTATCGTTTCGCTTGAAGATCGATCTGGGCCATGGTCAACTGAGCTTGAGCGTGTGCGTCACCCCGTGCAAACCGCCGGATGAAATCCTGAAGCCGGTCGCGCGCGACATCCGGCTTCCCTTGCTGCAACGCGCACAACGCCCAGCCATATCGGGCATCCGGAGCAAGGTCGTCGCGGCGGAAGTCCCGAAAGACCCGAATGTAGGCCTCTTCTGCGGGACCGAAGCGCCCGAGTCCGAAATTCGCCTGGGCCAGCCAGAACCAGGCCGCCGCGCCCTGGGCCGGCGTCAATGTCGCTTGCGCGGCCCTTTCCAGGGCGGAAATCGCCTTTTCATACTGCTTCGCGTTGAGAGCGGCCTCGCCAAGGCCCAGCCGCGCCACACTCATGACCGAAACTTCCTGGCTGGCAACGGCCTTCTCGTACGCGGGGATCGCCTGCGGCCACTGTTTCAGCTCGCTCCGGCAGCGCCCAAGGGCGAGCGCGGCCGGACCGGCCTTGGCGTGCTTGGGGTTGGCGACGAGAAATGCGTCAAGCTTCCTGGCAGCTTCCGCATATTTCTGGGCGTCGAACAGGGCGGAGGCCGCGGCGAGCTGCTCTTCGGGGGATTCCGGAGCCGCTGAGGCCGGTCGATTCGCGAGTACGAGTGCGAGTACGAGTGCGAGTACGATTCGCGAGATATTCGAGTTGAGTTGCATGACGGGCACATCCTCCCAAGAACCGCCGGGAGAATCCGGTGGGTCCGCTGTGACAAATACGCTGAATCAGACTATGAAAGTTCACTCAGGGTTGCTGAGATTTTCTAACTTCGAAACGAGGATCCATCGATGTTCGGAGTATCAGCCGCGCGAAGAAGGAATTCCGGACTTGATTCGTTAAGTTCGGAAGCCGGTCGCAACAGAGTTTTGGCTTCGGAATCCCGAGTTTCGTCTGGGCGCAATAGTATATCACGGTTCTGCTGCTCGTGGATGCGAGCCCGCAGGGCAGGAAGACACTCCTGCGCCGCCACTCCAACTTCCATCCGCTTATTGGCGATGCCCCTAAACGACGCCAGCCGTTCGACTATCGGCGCCGCCTTTTCGTCCGGGATGCAGCATCGGACCAATGAACTCGTCACCGCCGTTGCAGACTGTGCCCTCGGCTGCGAGCCGGATTTCAGGGTCGGGAGAGCCAAGATTCTCAATGGCCCTCAATATCGGATCATGCAATTTTCCCGGTTGAAGTTGGTCTTGAACCATAGAATTCCGTCCTATTCTGCAGATTTCGACACTTCCTTCGGTCATCCTGCCAGGTGCGCCGGCCGGTTTCCGGTATAATGAAAATCGAGCCTTTCGGCGTTGGAAGGAGAGTTTATTCATGCCCTTAGTAATCGATCGGTCGAATAAGGGAGACTCCGGCGAGCCGGATAAAGATAAGAGAAAGACCGGCGTGTCGACGCCCACGGGTAAGACAACGAAAGCGGCGAGGAGGAAGGCCGCGTTAGAGGAGTCGCGCTTTGAAAAGATAGGACCCATTCTACTCGGGATAATCATCGTGGCGGCCCTCGTATTTACGGTCTATTATCTCTTTTCAAGCCGGAAACCAGTGCCAACCAACGAGTTGAACGGATCCCAGCCAAATTCCAGGAATCCCAGTCCGGCGGCTCAAGCCGGTCAAAGACAGGGAGCAGCCGGCGGAGCGGCCCCGGGTACGCCTCGCAGCGGAGAAGGACCGGCCCCTGCCCCCCGATTTGGCGGACAAGGCGCAACGGGCGGTAGGTAATTCTCATCCAGATCGGGCGGCGCATGACTGCACTTAGTCGAAGACAATTCGTCCAGGCGGGGATGCTTGGGGCTACCGGATTGGCGCTTCCTTTCGCGGCAGAGGCTCGGCCACGGAAATTCCGTTTCGTGCATTTCACGGATCTCCACATTCAGCCGGAGCTGGGAGCGGCGGATGGCGTGGCGTTAGCGGTCAAGAAAGTCCTCTCGCTCAATCCACGCCCGGACTTCATCATCACCGGCGGCGACCACGTGATGGACGCGAACAAGGTAACTCCCGCCAGAGCAGATCTGCAGTTCAATATACTCGCGGAAGCCCTCAAACCGCTGGAAATGCCGGTGTACCACACCATCGGCAACCACGACGCATACGGATGGTCCAGCGAGTTATTGCGCGTGGAATTTGACCCCGGATACGGCAAGCGGATGTACGCGGAGCGCGTTGCAAAGGGTCCTTTGTACCGCTCGTTCGATTTCGCGGGATGGCACTTTGCGATCCTTGACAGCATCTTTTTCGTTCCGCCTCACTCCTGGCGCGCGGAGATCGGCGACGCCCAATTGCAATGGCTCAAGGATGACCTTGCCAAAACCGGAAGGTCTCGACCGGTAATCATCTTAACCCACTGCCCGTTGATGACGCTGTTCAGCCAGTATACGTCCGCGTCGACTGCCGCGGCGACGGATTCTCTGGTCGTGCGAAACGGCAAAGAAGTGCGCGATCAATTCAAGGACTACAACGTCAAGGCGGTGCTCCAGGGCCACACGCACGTGGTAGAGGAGTGCATCTACACCGGCACGCACTACATAACGGGCGGAGCCGTGTGCGGCGATTGGTGGAAAGGGCCGAGACTAGGAGTTCACCCGGAAGGGTTTGCGGTATTCGACGTTGATGGGTCCAGCTTTCGTTGGGAATATACGACTTACGGCTGGCGGGCGAGGGCGTAGACCAAACGTCCGCGAGAGTATTGTGAATCCGCGCCTCAAATCTATTTGCTGCCGCCGGCATTCCGATGCAAAGTCGTTGTCGAGTAGATCTGAAACTCTTTTCCCGGCTCGGCCAGGAAGAACTCCTCCTTAATCTCGTCCTTCGACACGAACTGCAGGATATGCTTCGCCCGAAACCCCGCCGGCACATTGTCGATACTTTCACTTTCGAAAACGAGCTTGCTTGAGCCCGGCTCTGCCGGTATTAGGACGTATTGGTTTACAAAGCCCTCGACGTGAAACTCGCGAAGCATTAACTTTCCGCGCGTTTTGTTGAAGTTGAACATGCCCCAGTCCTCATGAACCTCCCCACTTTGTTGGCCGGCTTTCGGTGGAAACACGGTCTTCGACCGCACTTCAAGAAACCGGTTGTTCATGACCATTCGGTAGCTGCGCTCGGTCTGCCCGGCGCCGGACTCGCCGACGCACTTGCCGGTCCAAACTCCTACCAGCGGACTAACCGCGTCCCATTTGGCGGGAGTGTCTTGAGGATGCGAGGAAAGGACGCATGTGAATAGGAACGTCAGCATGGCACCATTCTCCAATCGAGCAATGTCGCTAATCGTGACTAACGGCGCTTCTTCATCAACCCATTGATATAGGACCTGAATTCACCGCCGGGCGGTGCGATGAAGAACTCAGTGCGGAGGCCGCCATTGGCGGCAGGTTCGTAAACCAGGCGAAATCGCGGTCCTTCGCCGGCCCCTTCACTCTCGAAGACCGCCGAGGGCTGCTTTGCCGGGAACGAGATCGAGTAATTGATCACGTGGCCTTCGTTGTCGAAATAGATCGCCCGAAAATGGCCATCGCCCTGTTGAGGATAGATGATCATCAGGTCTTCATGCACCGCGCGCGACCTTTCGCCCGGCTTCGGCGCAAACTCCGCCCGGTTTTTGCGGATAATAACCTTCTTGTCAAGTTCGAACGAGAAGGATGCCGACCCGGCGATGGCTTCGCCCGGCTTTCCCGAACCCGCTCCGGACCAATTTCCGAGGAGGAAAGAAAGAGGACCCCATGGGTCTTTAGCCTGCGAGTGTGCCGACGAACGGGTTCCGAAAAGCGATGACACAAAACACGTCCAAATGGCAATCTGGACGAATCGGCGCATTTGCGATTTCCTTTCATGTTAAACCGAAAGACAGGGCCAACTTACCCTGGCTGCGGGAAACTCTTCAGGTCGATTTCCAGGCGCTGGATCTTGCCGTCGCGGATGATGTAGCGGCTCTCCCCTTTCATTGGGCCCGGGAAAACAGCGGAGGTACACGTCCAGTCTGTGATAACCTGTTTGCCGTCCGTGTCTATTCGGTCGATCTGTAGCCTGAAGTCCGGCGGCCGAGGCTCGGCGACCATCGCCGTGTATCGCTCGCGTATCGATTCGATCCCTTCAAACGTCTTCCGTTCGCCGCTGAACGGTTCGACGAGCACGGCGTCATCCGTGAAGAGCGCCAGCATGTCTTCCTTGCCCGCCGGGCCTGCCTGCATCGCCTCGCTGACCCGTTCGACAAGCCTTCGGTCGGATTGGCTAACCTCCATCAGATTCTCCTTGGTTTTGGTATATTGTAATACATGGACAGTCCCAGAAAGAGTGGTCTTCGCGAAAAGCTAACCGAACCGGAGCTGAAACAGCTTCGAGAGATTGTCGGCTCGCTACTTGAGCGAAACGGCGGCGCTATTCCGCACGATGACCTTGTATCGCTTGCCTCCAACGTTGGGCCTCGTACCCTGTTGACCGTAGACTTTCAAGCGACGGATCAAATCGGTGGCCCAATGGTGATCGTCCAGATGGACGCCCGACACGAACAGGACGATCGATTACTCGTTCTTTCGCCACGCGAGAAGGACGTGGCGGCGTTAATTGCGCTGGGCCTCGCAAACAAGGAGATCGCCTGGAAACTTGGGATTGTTCACAGCACAGTCAAAGACCACGTGCATAGAATACTATCGAAGACAGGCCTTCCCAATCGCGCGGCAATCGCTTTTGCCTGTCACCAGTCCGGCGCCGAACCGTTCGCCTGAAACACAATTGACCGCTATCAATGGGTCGATTATACTAACCAGGTCCGAAACCCGTCAATCCATCTTTGGATGGATATCGAAGCACTGGACACGCTCCAAGCGAGAGAGTTTCTGGATTCTCCGCTGTCTCGGCGTCCTCAGCGGTTAAACAATCTGCTCAAATGGAGAAAACATGCGCACAAATACGGTTAAGTCTGCCCTGAGAGACGGCAAGCCGCAGGTCGGAACGTGGCTTTCGTTAGCCAGCCCGATGGCGGCCCGCTTCATGGCGCGAACGGGTTTCCACTGGCTGACTCTGGACATCGAGCACAGTCCGGCAAATTGGGACACCGCCGCACAGGTGTTCGGGACCATTGCGGACGCCGGCGGAGTGCCTCTAGCCCGGGTGCCATCCATCACTCATGAAAACGCCAAGCGCACGCTCGATGCGGGCGCGTTCGGCATTGTCTTTCCGATGTGTTGCTCGCGAGAGGAAGCGGAACTGGCGGTGGCGGCGTGCAATTATCCGCCCAAAGGAAACCGAAGCGTGGGTGGCGGGCTGCATACCCTGAACTTTGGCTGTTCGCCCGCGGAGTACTACCGCCGCGCAAATGACGAGATCCTGGTCGTGGTTCAGGCGGAGCACTATAAGTCCGTTGAAAACTGCGACGCAATCTTCAGCGTGCCCGGTCTGGATGCCATGTTCGTCGGGCCGAACGATCTCCTCGCATCGATGGGCAAAACTCCGGCCATGGAGACGGACGATCCGGACTTTGTCGATGCATTGCGCAAGCTGCGCGAATCCGCCGCTCGGCACGGTATCGCACCCGGCATTCACGTGGCGGACGTGGAGATGGCGAAGCGCAGAATTGATGAGGGTTGGCGGTTCGTAGCCATCGCCAGCGAGCTCGCGTTCATGACCAGCGGAGCCCGGGCGACGGCAGCATCTGTGATCGGAACGTCGGCCGATTCATCCAACCCAAGGTATTAAGCAGGGAGTCTGCAGCTCCGCAGAGGTGGTTGGTAGGGATGAAGCCCGTACGGGCTTCATCCCTACCCCCAGATCGACTCATAACCAGCGAATCGTTCAACCGGCTTACTTGTTCACAACAGTCCATAACAGTAGATCTTATTATCCCCGCCTACGAAGACCCGGCCCTTTACTACGGTCGGGACGGTGAATTTCACCACGATTGCGATCCCATCGCGGGTAGAATTCGTTTGCGAGCTGTAAATCTCCCTGGAAACGTCCCTGGCATCGTAGGCCAGAAGCGCGTTATTCCCGCGGTTCAGCACCCAAACGACGCCTGTCCCTGCTCGCGGTCCCATACTCGAGACGACTGGCGTGCTCGAAGGATACCCTGCCCCCGTCGGTCCTTGCGCTACGAACGTCAGATGTCCTTTTCCTTTGGCGTCGGGGCCGAGCCGGTATTGCTTCAATAGGTCGCCAACGGCCATTGCGTAGACGCACGGTCCTCCGCCTGCATCGGCGAAAGCCGGGCAAGACCAGAATCCATTGCCGAATGGCACTTCCTGAAGAACGTTATTCGGTGCATTCGGATTGGCGCGGCCCGTAAAGGCGCCCATGTCGTCGCGGTTCAGGAGCCGCAGGAGCGCATCCTTTCCGCCGCCAACGATCATGCGCGGCGTCTTGAGACCCGCCTGGGTGGGAATCAGGAGGAGCCCGCCGGAGCCGAGATCGGCATCCACAGCATCCAGAAATCCCTGGTTCGACGGGGAGAAGTAATCAGAAGGGGCGCCGGAGAATGCCATCGACAGTCCCCGGTTCGTTCTTACATGGACAAAGGCATCGCCAATGCTTCCGCCGTCCAGATCGGCATCCATCGGGCCGTTTCCGGTCATCAAGTACATATCGCCGTTTTCGTCGAATGCGGGAGCGCCGCCGGCCATCCAGAGTCCTCCCGCTTGCTCCCGATTTCCATTGGAGGAGGGTGTGGTAGTCCAGATCGCCGATCCAAGCGCGGGCTTTTTGATGTTGTATGCGAATACCCATCCGTGATATTGGTTCAACGCGATGTCGCAATGCGACCCGAACCCAACGTAGACGTTGTTGTTGGCCAATGCCAGCCCGCAGCGATTTAGCTGGATTTCGGTCTTGAAGACGATCGGCGGGCTTCCCGGAAGCGAACCCTGGATAATGAAGCCCCATCCCGTCACTTCCCTGCCGGTAGTTAGACTCAGCGCGTGCAGCCGCCACCGTTGGACGCCGAGCTCCAGCGTCTTCGCGGCAAGATAAATCCGCTCCGTGCCCTGGATGACGGGCGTCGACGTGATTCCATATTGCGGCGCCAGGTCTCCGCAGCCAACGGTCCCGGAAGGCACGCTCGGCCCGAGGTTGGAATGCCACAATTGATTGGATGTCCGGGCATCGAGCGCATAGACATCGTTATTCTCCGTTGCGACGAATACAACGTCGCGCAGCGCGCCCTGAATCGGGAGACCGGAAACGTAGAGCGGCTGCGAGTAAACCTGGCCCGCGATCGTCTTTTCCCACAGCTTTCCGAATGTGGCCGGATTCACGTTGCCCGCAGTGAGAAATGGCTCGGTGCGGTTCCAGTTGGTGTTTCCCTGATCGAAGCCTCGCTTCGTCCACGATACGGACAGGAAGCCTCCGGCCGCAGCGGCGGTTTGAAGCGCGGCAATATCCGTGTTTGCAGCCTTTGGACGAGCAAAGGACAAATTGAGAGAAGCGGCTGCTAGAGACAAAATAATGCCAGAATTGAGGAGTTTCACCGGCGATCTCCTTTCGGAAGACGGGGAATAAACTTGAATTATGCACTGTTATCGAACGCAGTCGGCGGTGTATTTGCTGCCCTTCCGCTTGCCAGCATTTCTGCTGACATTGGTCACAAGTATTGCGTTCTTGCTTATTCCGCAAAGTCCAGGTCTGCGGACCTCACAAATCTAGCCTCTTTAACTAATCAGGCGAACAGTCGGATGGTTACATGGTGATCGTCTGGAAGAGCGCTCAAAAGCACAAGTGAACCAGAGCGAATCTGGAATCTCCTGGAAGTTAGCATTGACTCCGGTCATCCTATCGCCTGGCCCAAATCCTCGATCAAGTCCTCCACGTCCTCGATCCCGACGGACAGCCGGATCAGCCCATCGGTAATCCCGCGGCTCAAACGCTCTTCGGGCGGCATAGCAACATGGCTCATCGTCGCAGGATGGCCGATGAGCGACTCGACTCCGCCCAACGACTCCGCAAGAGCAAGTATTCGCGTTCGGGATAGAACTTCCTTCGCGGCTTCCAATCCGCCTTCCATTTCAAAGGCAAGCATCCCGCCAAACCCGCGCATCTGGCGTTTTGCCAGCTCGAATTGCGGATGCGATTCGAGCCCGGGGTAGTACACTGCCATCACGCGCGGATGTCCACTTAGAAACCCTGCAACTTCCATGCCGTTTTTGCAGTGCGCCTCCATCCGCAGCGCCAGCGTCTTGATTCCCCGCTGCACGAGCCAGCAATCGAACGGTCCCGGAACGCCGCCAACCGAGTTCTGGTGGAACTTGACCGTCCGGTAGATTACCTCATCATTCATGGCTGCCGCGCCGCCGATGAGGTCGGAGTGGCCGCCAAGGTATTTGGTGGTGGAATGCACGACGATATCCGCGCCAAGGTCCAGTGGATTCTGCAGGTATGGGCTGCAGAAGGTGCTGTCGACGACCAGCGGAATTCCACGGCTTTTCGTGATCCCGGCAACGGCCGCGATATCCACGAGCTGCAGCAACGGGTTGGCCGGCGTCTCAACCCAGACCATCCTGGTGTTCGGCTGCAAGGCGGCTTCTACGTTCGCAGGCTCGCGCGCATCGACATAAGTGAACTCGATCCCGTAACGCCTCAGCACCTTTTCAAACAGCCGGTAAGTGCCGCCGTAAAGATCCTCCATCGAGACGACGTGGTCGCCTGAGGAGAGCAGATTAAGCACGGCCGCTTCGGCAGCCATCCCCGAGCCGAATGCCAGCCCGAACCGAGCGTTCTCCAGTGCGGCCAGGCAGGTTTCCAAAGCCGCCCGCGTGGGATTCGCGCCGCGTGCGTATTCGTATCCCTTATGCTGCCCAACGCCCTCCTGGGTGTATGTGGACGTCTGGTAGA
>JBGPOG010000047.1:0-13322 GCA_041487935.1 Chthonomonadia bacterium
AACCCGATCAGCAGCAGCAGATTCGAATGCAGCTATCGGTAACGCTTCAAGCTGTGATCTCGCAGACTTTGATGCTCCGCACAGACCAGATCGGTCGCGTTGCAGCTTTTGAAGTTATGGTTGCAACAGCCGCCATACGCACGCTAATACGTGAGGGCAAGACATATCAGATGTACACAGACATTCAGACCGGGGGTCAATTCGGAATGCAGACGCTCGATTCCCATCTTTTGAAGCTCGTACTCAAGAAGACGATCGATTACGAGCAGGCGCAAGCCAAATCCTCCAACCCGGCCGACTTCGAAACCAGGTACAAACGCGCCATGGAACGTGGGGAAGCCTGAATTGGTAACCGTAGATCAGCTTCTCTATACGACCGTTCACCACCAGGGATCGGACCTTCACATCAAGGCCGATAGCCCGCCGCTCGTGCGCATCCACGGAGATCTCAAGCAGCTCGAAATGGAGGCATTGACGGCCGATCAGACCAAATGGCTTGCTTTCAGCGTTCTCTCCGAAATTCAGCGCGCGCGCTTCGAAGAAGATCTCGAGCTGGACTTTGCTTACGAGATACCGGGACTTGCGCGCTTTCGCGGCAATATTTATCAGCAGCGCGGATGCACTCAAGCGGCATTCCGAGTCATTCCCCTGCACATCCAGACTATCGATGAATTAGGCCTGCCTGCAATTACCAGGTATTTCTGCGAGCGCCCGCGCGGGTTGGTGCTCGTGACTGGGCCTGCGGGCTCGGGAAAATCCACCACGCAAGCTGCGATGATCGATTATATCAACGGTCAATACCCGCTGCACATCGTCACGGTCGAAGACCCCGTCGAGTTCATTCACGAGGACCGGCAGTCGTTGATCAACCAGCGCGAGCTTGAAACCGATACACTCAGCTTCAACAACGCGCTGAAATTCGTGCTCCGCCAGGACCCTGACGTTATCCTGATCGGCGAAATGCGCGACCTCGAAACCATCCATCTCGCAATCACGGCCGCCGAGACCGGGCATCTCGTTTTTGGAACACTGCACACGACCGATGCGGTGCAGACAGTCGATCGCGTGATCGACGTGTTTCCGACTCACCAACAGCAGCAAGTCCGCATGCAGATGGCGGTCAACCTGGTCGGCGTTATCTCTCAGACATTGATCAAGCGCAAAGATGGAATGGGTCGCGTCGCGGCATTCGAAACGCTGGTCGCGATCTCGGCCGTGAGAAATCTCGTTCGAGAGGCGAAGACCTATCAAATCGGGTCTATCATCCAGACCGGGCAGCGGCACGGAATGCAGACTCTCGATCAATCGTTGGCCAATCTGGTCACGTCCGGCGTGGTTAGTTGGGGGGAGGCCTTCGAAAAGGCCGGCAATCCCCAGGAGTTCATAGCCCTCGCCGGACCGGATCCGGAAAAGAAGAAAGAAGAAAAGGCCACCTAAGGGTTAACCTCGCGGAAAGCGGCAATCACAGTTTCGTACGGAAGAACATTGTTTTGCGGCTGCCATGAGGAGGTCCCTAACGTCCGCAGAGGGCGCTGCCATGGCATCCACGATTTCCGCATGGGCCAGCTTACCCGGCGCAATACCGGCGCCCAGATTCGTTATGATACACACCGCGGCATAGCAAAGTCCCGCTTCGCGCGCAAACACAGCCTCCGGAAGGCCGGTCATTCCCACCACATCCCCGCCCATCCGCGCGAACACCCTGATTTCTGCCGGCGATTCGAATCGAGGTCCGTCCGTGCAGACATACGTGCCGGTCGGCACAATCTTCAGGTTAAGATCACTTGCTGTCTCAATCAACGCTTGCCTCAGATTCGGGCAGTACGGCGCGCTGAAATCTGTATGGATCACGCTGGCAGCGGGATTGAGAACGGAATCCCAGTAGCTCAATGGCCGTCCACGTGTGAAGTCGATAAAGTCATCCAGAATGACGATCGAGCCTTGGGAAAGGTCTTCACGGAGCGATCCGACCCCGTTCGTTGCAAACACTCTTGTGACGCCGAGCTCCACGAGCGCGGCAATGTTGGCCCGGTAGTTGATTTCGTGCGGCGGCAGCAAGTGGCCCTCGCCATGACGCGAAAGGAAAACGATCTCAGAGCCATCTGCTCTGCTCACAAGTTTAACGAAAGCAGGCCCGAATCGAGTTGGAACGTCTATCCGATCGATTCGATATTCAGTGGGGAGATGTCCCATCCCTGTTCCGCCGATTATAGCTGTGTCTGGCATTTTGTCTCCATGATTTTAGTTTGACTCCCGCGGTTTCCTCATGCTAGACTTCCGCGTGTCTGATATCCTCATGAATCCCACTCACAATCCAACGTTAAAGGCGCCGGGATCCAACCGCTTATTGCGCATCGGGCCCACGGCCGCGATCTTCGCCTTTGTGTGTGTCGTCCTCTGGCGTTTAATTTTATTGCGCCAATCGCTGTATTGGGGAGATATCTTCCTCTATTTCCACCCGATGGAGGAGTTCGTTCAAAAGTCGCTTCGCGCCGGATACTTTCCTCTTTGGAACCCATACGTATTTTGCGGACAGCCGTTGGTTGGAAATCCGCAATCCTGGGTGTTTTACCCCACAACTCCGCTATTGTTGATCATGCCGGTTTGGCTATATTTTTCAGTCAATTCGGCGATCCATCTGAGCTTATCCGGCCTGGGCGCGTATCTGTACCTACGCAGGCTTACCGGCGATCGAATCGCCGCGCTTTTTGGTGCGATTGTATTCGCCGGCAGCGGATTTGTGGTTGCGCGGCTGCAATTCCCTCCAATGATACAATCCGCCGCCTATTTACCCCTCATGCTGCTGCTCGTCGACCGGATGATCGAGCGTCCCCGTATCTGGTATGGGGCAATGATGGCGTCCGTTGTAGCTCTGACGGTGCTCGCGGCGCATGCGCAGATCGCGTATATGACATTCGCCTGCGCGTTTATCTATGCCCTCTGCCGGATATTAGAGATCCGCCGGCATGGCGAACGTGTGTTCAAGGCGTCCGTTGAGATGGCCGGTGCGCTAGTTTTGGGGACACTTGCGGCGTCAGTCCAACTACTGCCCTCGCTTCAATTATTCAATCAATCGACCCGAGGACATCTCACCTGGGACCAGGCCAATAGATTCGTCTTCGTTCCGGAACAGATCCTCAACTTCCTATTCCCGAACTATTATGGCAACCCGATACCAGGCGATTTCTGGGGCACGGGAAATATCTGGGAGCCGTGCGTCTATGTTGGAATCATTCCGCTGATTCTGGCCATCTATGGAATTGTCAGGTGCAGGCGGCGCGCGGCGGTTAAGTTCTACCTCGCAGTGGGCGCAATCGCATTATGGCTGTCCCTGGGAAGATTCGGGGGGCTGTTTTTCATTACATACTCTATCGTCCCGGGAGCTGCAAGCTTTCACGATCCCGCGCGATTTCTGTTTCTAACGACATTCGCGATAGCGGCGCTTTCCGCCATGGGTATGCGCGCTGTACGGGATCGAGGCATTCAACCCAATATCCGGAGGGGTTTACTGCTCGTCGCGGCTGTAAATATTCTATGGTTTTCGGCCTCGTTCAACCCGACGCTCGAGCCGGGCGCCTTCGATTATCGCGCAAGAGTTCTTGCTCAAACTCCTCCCTCAGGGCAGGGGAGGGTATTCACATTTCTTCGGGAGGCAGTCTGGAACCGGTATCTCAACTACTCCGATTACGGGCCGGAGAGCGCCAGGTACGCGCACGAGCTGACGGATACGCTTTCGCCCAACGCCGGCATGAGATTTGGGGTTGAAGAGGCGAGCGGCTACGAACCCGTGCCGGTGCGCGCTTTGATCGATACGACCGATCTCGTTCACAAAGCCATTTTCCGCCATTCGTCAAGCCTACCACTGCTTCTCGATATATTCAACGTCCACTCGTTACTCGTGCCGGAGAGCCAACGATTTGAGGCGCCGGGATTCGTTCGCCTTCACGCGAAAGGAATTGAATTATTCAAGGTTGCCAGAGCGGGACCCAGAGCCTGGTTGGTTCGCAAGACAACTCGCGTTGACGGAGACGATCGAAGCCTTGCGGCCATAAGCGCTCCGTCATTCGATCCTGGGGCTTCGGCCATTGTCAGTGGAGAGATCGGGATTCCCGAGTCAACGGCCAAGGCTTCCGGAATGCGAGAATCGGTCGCTATCAATCCGACGGGACCAACATCGTACTCGGCGCAAGTAGATTGCGGCGATCACCCTGGATTTCTCGTTTGGAGTGAGGCGTTCTATCCTGGGTGGCAGGCAATGGTCGATCGATCTCCGGTACGCATCATCCGGACCAATCACGCTTTCCAGGGTCTCTCGGTGCCCGCCGGCGCCCATCACGTGACGCTCCGTTATCGGCCGCACGTCTTTCACATTGGCCTTTACTTGAGCCTGATGGCTTGGGGTGGAATTGCCGGAAGTTTCGTGTTTGGTCTAATAGTCAGGCCGGCATATTCCAGATTCCAGGGGCGACGCAAAGGAATCTGCCCGCCATTGGTCGAATAAACAGCGTGTTTTGTGAAGGGGTCAGCGATTAAGGATCAGGGCTATGAAAGTACTGGAATTGATGAAGACCCACGTGATCAGTACATCCCCGGAGGCGACCCTTCGCGATGCAGTAGACTTGTTTGACCTTTATCAAGTGAGCGGGCTTCCTGTTGTTGGAACCGATGGCCAGCTCGCCGGGGTGATTACTGAATTCGACGTAATCCACGCGCTGCTGCCGGAGTTTATCCGCCTCAAGGCCGCGGTCGCAATCCATAAGGATTCCGAGGCGCTTGTCGCATTGGTCGAAAAAACTCGCAGCACGAGCGTCGCTGAAGCGATGAGCTCGCCCGCGGTTTCTCTCGACGAAAACTCCGACGTTCTCGACGCGGCCGCCCTGATGCTCTCCAGAAAGTTCAAACGCTTGCCCGTTACGAGCGAGGGCCGTCTGGCGGGCATCATCAGCCGTATCGATATCTGCCAGGCCGTTCTCGAAGGCCAGCTATAATTACTAAGGAGAATTCCATGTCGATAACTCGTACCAGCGGACAGGCCTTAACCGCTCTGCTCTGCGGCGTATTATTCGTGGCCGTCTGTAATGGCTGCAAAAATGACAACGAAAAATCCGGCGGCGGATCTTCCGGAGGTGGATCGGGCGATAAGATCCTGGTTGGCGAATATGGTTCGATGACCGGGTCTGAAGCGGCATTCGGACGCTCTACCGACGATGGAATACAGCTTGCCGTGGCTGAGATTAATAAGGCGGGCGGAATCAATGGTAAACAAGTCGAAATCGTCGGCCCGGAAGACACTGAAAGCAACACTCAGAAGGCAGAGATAGCCGTTAAGCGATTGCTCGAGAAAAACGTTGTCGCCGTGCTAGGTGAAGTCGCGAGCTCACGCAGCCTGGCTGGCGGCAACGTTTGCCAGCAAAAGCAGATTCCAATGATTACTCCATCGTCGACCAATCCGACGGTTACGGCGATCGGCGATTACATCTTTCGTGTTTGTTTTACGGACACGTCCCAGAGCGCAGTAATTGCTAAGTTTGCGAAAGATACTCTCAAGGCCAATAATGCCGCGATCTTCTACGATCAGGGGCAGGCGTATAGCGTGGGAATCCGCGATGAGTTCACCAAGGACTTCGTTAAAATGGGCGGCAAGATCGTTTCGGAGGCTTCGTACCAGGCGGGCGCCGATAAGGACTTCAAAGCTCAGCTCACCAAGTTGAAGGATGCGCATCCGGACGTTATTATAGTCCCTGGGTATTATGCCGAAGGCGGTACCATTTGCAAACAAGCGCGCGACGTAGGCATTACGGTTCCTCTGCTCGGTGGCGATGGCTGGAGCAATGCCAAGTTTCATGAATATGCGGGCAATACGGTCTCGAACGTGTTCTTCTCGGATCACGCGTCGATGGAATCCAAGGCTCCTGCTATCGAGAAATACATCAGCGCATTTAAGGCCAAGTTTACAGACCGCGAGCCGGATTCCCTAGGCGCTCTCGGCTACGATTCCATGATGGTTCTTGCAGATGCTATAAAACGCGCCAAAAGCATGAAAGGACCGGACCTTCGCGATGCAATCGCGGCGACGAAGGATTTCCCGGGAGTTACCGGCACGATAACGATCGACGCCCAGCGTAACGCGGACAAAGGGGCCGTGATCATCGAGGTTTCCGGCGGGAAGTTTAAGTTCAAACAGGCGTTCGACAAAGTGTGAGATCAGGCGGCAGTCATCAGTCGGCAGTCGGCAGTCGGCAGAATACGGCTTGATGGTGGCAGGCGGCATATCACATTTGACAGGCTTCTATCGTCTACCTTTTGCCTCCTGCCGACTGCCTCCTGCCGACTGCCAACTGCTTCCTGCTTCCTGATTCCTAATCTCGGAGGGCTTTTTGCAGGCTCTACAGTCCCTTCTCCAACAGATCATCAACGGCGTACAAATCGGGAGTATTTATGCGTTGATAGCCGTTGGGTACACGATGGTCTACGGCGTTTTACGATTTATCAACTTTGCGCACGGCGACGTCTACATGCTCGGCGCCTACTTTGGCAGCTTCGCCGTTACCGCGCTAGTTTCCCGCCATTCCCCTCCGTTTGTCCAGGGAGTATTAGGACTCCTGATTTGCATGTTTGCTTGCGCGGTCGTCGGTGTAATCATCGAGCGCTCGGCATACAGGCCCGTGCGGAAGTCCGGAAGGTTGACTGCGCTGATTACCGCGATCGGCGTCTCCCTGTTCCTGGAGAACGGAGCGCAGGCCGCCTTTGGCGCATCCCCTCGCGCGTTTATCATCGAAGGTGTCGGCCAACCGATCTCGTTGTCACTCGGCGGGATTAAGCTGAGCTTCGATAAAGGGCAAGGGATGGTGCTGATTGCCGCTGTGCTGCTGACGGTGTTCCTCGTCTACGTCGTGCGGCGCACAACCATCGGCAAAGCCATCCGTGCGGTGTCCTACGACCGTGAGACGGCTTCACTTATGGGGATCAATACGGATACCGTCATCACTCTGACCTTTTTGCTCGGCTCGGGGCTCGCCGGCGCGGCGGGAATTCTCAATCATGGATTGACCCGACAGCCGTTCGACCCGCTGATCGGGATCACCTATGGCCTCAAGGCGTTCGTCGCGGCGGTTTTGGGGGGGATCGGGAATATCGCGGGAGCGGTACTCGGCGGTCTATTGATGGGTCTGACGGAAGCTTTCGTAAGCAGCTCGAGCTATTCCAGCTTTCGGGATGCATTCGCATTCGTCATCCTGATTGCCGTATTGATGTTCCGTCCCGCAGGTCTACTAGGTCAGAACGTGACGGAGAAAGTCTAAGCGATGCAGCGCCTCTTGCGTCGCGCCGCATCCATTGCCATACTCCTTGCTGCCATCTATGGTTTGAGTCTGGTCAACGGCAATCTCCAGGATTCCTACCAGGATCTACTCGTCCAGATGGGCATTGCGGTCACGCTTGCCGTAAGCCTGAACATCGTCAATGGCTTCACGGGCCAGTTCGCGATCGGACATGCCGGATTCATGGCGGTTGGCGCCTACGCGGGCGGGGCGCTCAGCTTTCCCATGTTTGCAGCCGCCAAGAAGTCCCTCGCCGCGGCGCACCCGGGATGGCACGATGCACAAATAATGGGCGCATTTGTCTCGTCTCACTGGTGGCTTTTGCCCGCCGCGATGCTGATTGGTGGAGCAGTCGCCGCGTTGTTCGGATGGATGGTCGGCGTCCCGAGCTTACGTTTGAGGGGCGATTATCTGGCTATCGTAACACTGGGTTTCGGTGAGATCATCCGGGTCCTACTCAACAATTCGAGCGTCATCAGCAAAAAGCTGGATTATCTTGGGGGCTCACTGGGTTTCAGTCCGCCGAAAATCACGTCGTTCTTCGCAGTCTACGCGATTGCCGCGCTCGTGATCGGGCTGACGCGAAATCTTAAGGTCTCTCTCCACGGCCTGGCGTATCAATCGATCCGCGAGGATGAAATCGCCGCCGATGCCATGGGAGTCGACACGACGAAGGTGAAGGTCGCAGCCTTCGCATTGAGCGCCTTTTTCGCGGGAATGGGGGGAGCCCTGTACGGCCATGCGTATCTGTTCGCTCCAACCACGTTTAACTTCATCTTTTCGATGAACCTGGTGGTGATGGTGGTACTTGGTGGGACCGGAAGCATCACCGGGTCCGCAATCGCGGCGATGGTTTTGACGGCAATCCCCGAGCTGCTCAAGAATTTCAAAGATCGAATTCCCGGATTCAAAGACGAATACCGGCTGATGATCTATGCGCTCGTGCTGGTCGTCATGATGATCGTCCGCCCGCAAGGCGTTTTTGGCCGGGCCGAGCTTTCCCTGGCCGCACTTAAGCGGCGATTTGGACAGAAGCGCGCTCGAGATGTTCCCGGCGTTATCGCGGAGTCGCACGGAGCATCGCCGCGGCCGCGAATAGAGGGCGAGATCCTTAAGGTCTCGGATGGAACCAAGGCTTTTGGCGGGCTAACCGCCGTCAACAGCCTCAATATCGAGCTCAACGCGGGCGAGCTGGTGGGGATGATCGGGCCGAATGGCGCCGGCAAGACCACGGTATTCAACCTACTAACCGGGGTCTACGAGCCGACCACCGGCAACGTTCAGTTTCAGGGCAAGCGCCTGGCCGGAGATCGCCCATATTCGATCGCGATGCGGATCGCTTTACTTGCCTGGGATACACTGTTGTTAGGCCTCGGCGGGCGGATTGCCGGCGTGATTGTTTCAACATCGATCGGAGCTAACATTACCTGGGTGTGCGTCCTCATCGGCATCGGGATATCACTTGCGCTGGCTCCCAGACGCAGGCGAAACCGCACCGGCCTGCGGCCGTCGGATTTTGCCGCGGCCGGCATCGCACGCACATTCCAGAACATACGCCTCTTCAAAGACTTGTCCGTAATCGAGAACGTAATGATCGCATCTTACGTACGACGGCGGACCAATTTATTCGACGCCCTGTTTCGCACGGCCCGTATGGAAAGGGAAGATGCGAGCGCGCGCGCGCGCGCAATGGCTCTGCTCGCCCGCTTCGAATTGGACCAGGCGGCGGACGAACAAGCCGGCAGCCTTCCTTATGGAGGCCAGCGCCGCCTCGAAATTGCGCGCGCTCTCGCCACGAACCCAAAGCTTTTGCTGCTCGACGAACCCGCGGCCGGGATGAATCCGCAGGAAAAACAGGAGCTTATGGAGGACATTCTCCATATTCGGGAGGAGTTCGGCCTGACGATCCTCTTGATCGAGCACGACATGAAGGTTGTGATGGGAATCTGCGAGCGGATTTACGTCCTCGACTACGGCGAGATCATTGCGCATGGCACTCCGGAAGAGATACGGCGCGATCCCAAGGTGATCGCCGCTTATCTCGGTGAGGAGGCGGCGGTTTGCTGAAAGTCGAATCCGTCGATGTCTACTACGGGGCGATACACGCGCTTGCCGGAGTGAGCTTGAATGTCGAGCAAGGGGAAGTCGTCACGATGATCGGGGCAAACGGCGCCGGCAAGAGCACGACCATCCGATCGATCTCAGGACTGGTTCGTCCCCGTACAGGTAAGATATTCTTTGAAGGAGAGGAAATCACTAGGCTGCCGCCCCACAAGCTAGTGGCTCGCGGCATCTGTCAATCCCCGGAAGGCCGCCGCGTGTTCGCGAATATGAGCGTCCACGAAAATCTTCTTCTTGGCTGCTTCCTTCATCGCAAGAACAAACCACAGATCCGCGAGGATCTGGAGCGGGTGCTCGTGCATTTTCCGCGACTTAAGGAACGGCTGAATCAATCCGCGGGGACTCTGTCGGGCGGGGAACAACAGATGCTCGCTATTGGCAGGGCCTTGATGGCTCGCCCGCGGCTCTTGATGCTGGATGAACCTTCGTTAGGATTGGCGCCGTTTCTCGTCCAACAGATATTTCACATTATTCGGGATATCAACGCGCAGGGAACGACCATCCTTCTTGTCGAACAGAACGCATTCCAGGCGCTCCGAGTGGCATCTCGCGGTTACGTGCTCGAGACAGGCCGGGTGGTGCTGCACGATCGGGCAAGCAACTTACTGCAGAATGAAGAGGTAAAGAAGGCGTATCTTGGTGAGTAGGGGAGCGGGCGGGCGGCGTTCTCAATTGAAGGCCGCGGGGACTTCACAACTATGACTGGCGAGGGGATCAAAGACGCTGCCTACGTCTTGATCGGGCTGACGTTTCTTTCCGCGTTCGCACAGCGGCGAGTCGAGCATGCAGCCGATCGAGATATCAGGCGCGAAGTTCATGGCGGGTACGTGAAGACAATGGTCCGCTCGCGAGGAATCTTCGGGCTGCTCGTCGGCGAAAGCAGCACAACACGGATCGCGGGCGCCGGGTTTCTCACGCAGGATCTGCCGTTTAAGCTTGAGCCTGGCGGAGGATCCCGCGCCCGCGTCGGCAAGCTGGAGCTCGATTTTCGCGATTTCACTCTCCGAACGCTCCCACTCAGGAGCTTGCGCGCAACCATTCCGGCCGTGACACTAGACGTAAACCAGGCTCTGTGGAACGATCGGATCGTTCTCAGATCGGCGGGGGAGGGGACCGCCGTGGCAGTTGTCGACGAAGCAGGGCTTAGAATGTTTGTCGCACAGAAGTATCCGCAATACAAGGATCTCGAGCTTCGTTTGACGCCGGGAACAGCGTCCCTGTCCGCACAAGCCGCGCTCTTCGGCTTGCCGGCGCGTGTAGAAGCAACCGGCGGCGTTCAAGTACGCGATGGGCGTTATCTGGATGCAGTAAACACGATTATGCGGCTCAACGGCAAGGAGGCCGCAGCTTCGCTAACGCAGAGCATCGTGCGAACCTTGAATCCGGTCCTGGACATTGACAAAGACCTTGGCCTGGGTGGGTATATCTATATGACCCGCGCTGAGATAGGGCAGGGGATTTTGACTGTGTTTGGCCGGGCCACCATTCCACGGGCAAAACCATTCATGGAGAACAAACCGTGACAACCGATGCGCTGCGCCGCACTCCACTTTTCGATCTCCACCGCGAGCTCGGCGCGCGGATCGTGCCGTTCGCCGGCTGGGAAATGCCCGTGCAGTACAGCGGCATCCTCGACGAGGTGCGCTCGGTCAGAACGAACGCCGGCCTGTTCGACATCAGCCATATGGGACGGGCCCACGTCTTCGGCTCGGGTGCGCTCGACGTGCTTCAGCGGCTGACAACAAATGACGTTGCCGCGCTGGAAGCCGGCCGGGCACACTACACCTTGCTCACTAATCCGAATGGTGGCGTAATCGACGATCTGATCGTCTACCGCGTCGCTGAGAATGACTTCTGGGTTGTCATCAATGCCGGAAACTCGAGCAAAGACCTGGCCTGGCTCAGGGAACAGGCGGCGCCGCAAACGTCCATCGACGATTGGACGGATCGCACTGCGATGATTGCCATTCAGGGCCCGAAAGCTATAGAGGCCATAGCTCCGGTTGTCGATACGGACGTTCCGGGACTTCCCGGTTTTGCGTTCGTGCAGACAAAGCTCTTTGGGGAGGCAGCTATAATCTGCCGGACGGGTTACACCGGTGAAGACGGCTTGGAGGTTATCGTCCAGCCGGGGCAGGCTCCGGTTGTCTGGAGGAAACTCCTCGACGCGGGCGCAAGTTCATGTGGCCTTGGCGCTCGCGACGCGCTTCGAATCGAAGCCGGATACCCACTTTACGGGCACGAGATCGATGATACGACGACGCCGGTCGAGGCTGGTCTTATGTGGGTCGTAAAGTTGGACAAAGGAGAGTTTACAGGCCGCGCCAGGATAGCAGAGCTGAGGGAAACAGGCGCAGGCAAACGGCTGGTCGGCCTGACCTTGAGCGAGCGGATAGTTCCGCGACAAGGGTATACTGTTTATGCGGGAGAACTGCCGGTAGGAACGGTGACCAGCGGAGTATTCTCACCGACTGTAGGCCACAGTGTCGCCATGGCGTACGTGGACGAGCCGCATGGCCGTTTCGGTGCCGACCTCACCATTGAAATCCGCGCCAGACGAATTCCGTGCCGGGTTGTCCCGAAGAAAGACCTTCGCAGCACTTGATCCGCCGAGGAGATACTCAATGCCTGTTCCCACCGAATTGAAGTACGCGAAGACACACGAGTGGGTTCGTGTCGATGGAGATATAGCGACGATCGGAATTACCGATCACGCTCAATCGGAATTGGGCGACGTCGTCTACCTTGAGCTTCCGGAAGCGGGCCGGATTTTGGCGAAGGACGAGATTTTTGGAACGGTCGAATCGGTCAAGGCGGTATCTGACCTCTACAGTCCGGTTTCCGGCGAAGTGACAGAGACGAACACGACGCTCGCGGACGCCACCGAGACGGTAAACCAAGACGCATTCGGCGCCGCCTGGATGATTAAGATCCGATTGAGTAATCCAGGTGAGCTCAGCTCACTCTTGAACGGTGAGGCCTACGCTAAACTGGTAGACGAGGCGGGGCACTGAACGTCACATGAGTCTCGATTCAGGGTTTGCAGACCGCCATATCGGCCCGCGACAAAGTGACATCGATGAGATGCTCGCATCGCTGGGCGTAAACACGCTCGACGAACTGATTGCTGCTACCGTTCCTGCAACCATCCGAACTTCACGCCCGCTCTCGGAAGCGATCATCGGAAATGGCCTGAGCGAAAACGACGCCCTTTCCGAGCTCAAGGAACTGGCAGATCGTAACCAGGTCTTCCGCTCGTACATCGGCATGGGCTATTACGACTGTATCACTCCGCCCGTCATCCTTCGCAACGTGCTGGAAAATCCGCGCTGGTATACGCCTTATACGCCCTACCAATCCGAGGTCTCTCAGGGCCGGCTCGAAGCGCTGCTGAACTTCCAGACGATGGTCGCCGAGCTGACCGGAATGGAACTGGCCAACGCATCACTGCTCGACGAGGGCACGGCCGCCGCGGAGGCCATGTCGATGGCGCGTGCAATCACCGGCAGCCAAAATAAGGCGTTCTTCGTCTCGGACGGCTGTCATCCGCAAACGATTGCGGTCGTCCAGTCTCGCGCGGAGCCGCTCAGTATCCCGGTAATCGTCGGCGATCATCGATCGTTCGATTTCGACCGGCCGATCTTCGGCGCCCTGGTTCAATATCCGGCTATAGATGGGGCAGTCTACGATTATTCAGGCTTTGTTGAGCGCGTTCATTCGACCGGAGCGCTGGCAACGGTAGCGGCGGACATTCTCGCGCTCGCCCTTCTCAAGCCTCCAGGCGAGTTTGGCGCGGATATTGTTGTAGGCAATTCCCAGCGGTTTGGTGTTCCTTTGGGATACGGCGGCCCGCATGCGGCTTTTCTGGCGACCAGGGACGCG
>JBGPOG010000048.1:0-13282 GCA_041487935.1 Chthonomonadia bacterium
ATCATTATGTGCAAGGCGATGAATCGTTCCTTTGCCAACGTGCTGTTCGGGGCCTTCGGCCCGGTGAAAGCGGTTTCGAGAGCTGTCGACCAACGCGCGGACAAAAGCGCCACGGCCGAAGATGCGGCACAGATCATGGAGGCCGCCCGGACCGTGGTCATTATCCCCGGCTACGGCATGGCGGTGGCCCAGGCCCAGCATCGGGTGCGGGAACTCTACGACGCGCTGGCCAAGCTCTGAGTTGATGTCGTCCATCTCAAGCAGGCGGTCATAGGGGATGTCGGCCTCGGCCAGCAGCACGTTCATGTGGCCGGGCATGCGTCCCGCCACCGGGTGGATGCCGAACTTGACGTCCACGCCCCGCTTCGTCAACTGGTCGAACAGGTCCCTCACCTTGTGCTGCGCCTGCGCCACCGCCATTCCATAACCCGGCACGATCACCACCATAGTCGCCGCTTCCAGTATCTGCGCGGCCTCTTCCGGCGAGGCGCTGCGGATCGGCTTCTGCTCGATATGCCCCTGAACTTTCGGCGTAACCTGCCCGAAGGCCCCGAAGAGCACGTTCGCAAACGACCGGTTCATCGCCTTGCACATAATTACCGAAAGGATGAACCCGGACGATCCGTCCAGCGAGCCGGCGATGATAAGCAGCTTATTATTGAGCACGAAGCCCATTGCCGCGGCGGAGAGGCCGGCGTAGGAGTTCAGCAGCGCGATCACCGTGGGCATGTCGGCCCCGCCGATGGGGATGATCAGCAGGACGCCAAATACCAACGACAGCACCGCAAGGATCGGGAAGAGGAACGCCCGGGTCGGGTCGAGCGTGAGCCAGATTCCCGTGACGACGGCGATCGCCAGGAGGGCCAGGTTCATGAAGTTCTGCCCACGGTAGACGATTGGCCGCGTCGGCAGAATGTCCTGGAGTTTGCCGAAAGCCATCAGGCTGCCGGTAAACGTCAGGAACCCCAGGATCACCTCCAGCGCCAGCACGCCCATGGTGAAGTGGACGCTGATGCCCGTGGCCTGCGCTTGCGGAGGCTGCGCGCCGTGCTGGAGGTAGAGATAGTATTCCGCCGCTCCAACGAGCCCAACCGCAAGGCCGCCGAACGAGTGCGAGAGGGCGGTCCGCTGCGGCACGGCCGTCATCGGCATGAGCAGCGCGATCGGGATGCCGATCGCAGTCCCGGCCAGGATGCAGACGATGATCCAATTGAAGCTCTCGATTTCGTGGAGGATCAGCGTACCGGCGATCGCGAGAAGCATTCCCAGCTCGCCCGCCCAGACCCCTTTGCGGGCGGTCGCAGGCGCGCTTAGCCACTTGAGCGAGAGAACGAAGAGAGCCGCCGCCACAATGTACGCGGCCTGCGTGAACAGGGACGGGCCCCCGAAGACTGCAGGATCGCTCACGTGCGCGGCTCCCGCTTCTTGAACATCTTCAGCATGCGGTCCGTAATTAGGAATCCGCTGACGACGTTGATCGTGGAAGCCGTAACGGCGATGGCGCCCAATACCGTTGTCAGCATGTTCTTCTGCTCGCCCAGAATAACCAGCGACCCGATGAGGCTGATGGCCGAAATCGCGTTGGTGAGCGACATCAGCGGCGTGTGCAGCAGGGGCGACACGCGCCGGATTACCTCGAACCCGAGAAAGGTCGCGAGGAGGAAGACGTAAATGCTGTTAATCAACGAGTCCAATGCTTGCTCCTTTTTGCGCCTCAGTCGCGTCCCGTGGGTAGGGGTGAAGCATTCGGGCACAAACTTTTGTACCGAACGGCAAATTTATCGTCCGAATGCTTCACCCCTACAACCGATCGGTTGGATCGATCGCAAAAAGTTTGCTCCTATATCGGGATTACCATCGTCGTACTCGTACTCGTTCTCGTACTCGTACTCGTTCTCGGTCTCGGTCTCTTAACCGCACAAGTACGACGACCGAGTACGAGTACGAGTGCGATTTTCTAACGACCGAGTACGACGACGAGTACGACGACGAGTACGATTCAGACGGCGTCCTTCAGTCCCAACCGTTCACGAACCTTTGGATGGACAACCTCCCCATTCCACGCGACCAGCGTCTCCCGGGTGATCTCATCTTCCGGATCCGCGGGAAGCGTACCGTCCTTCGCTACGTGCAGCATAAACGCCGAAATATTCTTCGCGTAGAGCTGGCTGGCGTGGAATGGGATGGTGGACGGAACGTTTACCGGGCCCATTACAGATATGCCATGATGGATGACCGTCTCGCCGGGCTTTGTCAGGTCACAATTGCCGCCGCGCTCTGCGGAGAGGTCTACGATGACCGATCCGGGCTGCATTCTCTCGACCATCTCCGCAATTATCAAAATGGGCGCCTTCTGGCCGGGAACCGCAGCGGTCGTGATGACGACGTCGCTCTCGGCCACCACCGAACCCATCAATTCGGCCTGTTTTGCATAGAATTCCGCGTCCATCGCACGGGCATATCCGCCTGCCGCCTCTTCTGCAGTCAGTGGAAGCTGAACGAATCTCGCGCCGAGGCTCTCCACCTGTTCCTTCGACGCGGGGCGAACGTCGTAAGCGCTCACAACCGCGCCAAGTCTTTTCGCGGTCGCAATCGCTTGAAGCCCGGCTACACCCGCGCCGATGATAAACACCCTGGACGGCGTGAGCGTACCCGCGGCGGTCATCATCATGGGAAAGATCTTGGGAAGCGCTTCCGCCGCCAGCAGCACGGATTTGTAACCGGCGAGATTGGACTGGGACGAAAGGACATCCATCGATTGCGCCCGGGTGATGCGAGGCAGGAGCTCGAGGGCGAAAGCGTTGATCTTCTTCGACGCAGCTTCGGAGATTGGCTTCGGCGCGCTCAACGGGTCCATCGTTCCGACGACTGTCTGCTCTTCGCGTAACAGGCTCAGGTCGGCGGTCCAACCGGCAGGATTCGCGCCAAGGGAACGCACCTGGAGGATGACTTCCGATCGCGAGAAGACTTCCGCTCGTACAGCGAGGGTTGCACCCCCCTCTACATAGGCGCGATCCGGGAAGCCCGCTTCTACACCCGCGCCAGCCTCGATTAGGACATCGAAGCCGGCTTTCTTCAATCCTGCGACGGCTGCCGGCGCCAGCGCAACGCGCCGCTCACCAGGAAACGTCTCCTTAGGTACGCCAACAACCATGCCGGCTTCCTCCCTCAAACATCGAATGCCAGCATGAAGCGGTTCGGAAACGCGCCGTCCCATTCAATGCTTCCCCAGCGACGGAGGTTGGGCAGGCGCAGGGCCGCCTGGGCGATGACCGGAATGAGAACCCTGGCGATATGCTGGCCGAAGCACGTATGGAGTCCATGCCCGAAGAAGATGTATGTGTCGTCCGGCCGATCCAGGCGGAACGAATCCGGATCATTTACGCGCGTTTCATCGAACATTGCCGAGAACGTTCCGGCCAGGACCAGGTTACCGGCGGGAATCTTCCGCTCGCGGTCCGAGCCTGCGGCAACCACGTAATCCTGCCGGCAGTGGCGCAGGAGGAACGGGTTCTGGGGATTGAAGCGGAGCGCCTCGAAGACGTAACGCGCTACGAGCCGGTCATCTCCTGCGACGGCTGCGGCATGTGCGGCGCCCAGCTCAGCGGGTCGATCCAAGAGCGCGTCGACCGCCTGGACGGCGGCCTTGGAGTTTGTGTCCACCGCGCCGACTATCGTTCCGCCGATGAGGCGGCGAATTGTGTCATCGTCGGGCCCGGCGGGGTCGTCCTTCTGAAGCTTCACCAGCCTGGTCACAAAATCGTCTGGAACCGGAGTGCCGCCGGCAATTTCCTGTTTGCGATCGGCTACTAACTTCTGCAAGTATGCGCGCAGCTCGCGCGACGATATGTCCGCCGCTTGCTTCACGTTGGAATCGTTGCCGAGATTGAGGAAGATGTGCCGGAAGATCGAGCGCATCCACCGCATCAAAACGGCCTGATCCGGACCCGGCGCCCCGAAGTACTCGGCGACCAGTCGCGCGGGCACGATTCGCGTCAGACCGCCTACCAGATCGAGGCTTCCCGAAGGAACGACGGCGTCAACGAGCTCCCGGGCATCTGCCGTGGCGCTCGCCCGGATTTTGTCCAGATCCTCCGGATGCAGGGCCGCGCGCATCTGGCCGGCTTCGCGCTGATACTGCGGTCCATCCTGCATACCGAGCGGGAACGAACCGGTCGTCTCCACCATCTTGTCCAGATATATTTCGCTGACGCTGAAAACATCCTCGCGCTGTAAGACTTCCAACACGTCATCGTAACGGGAAACGACCGCGATATGCGGCAGGACCAATATCGGATGGTGCGCGCGCAGATGGCGGAACAACGGGAGCAACAGACCGGGCCGGCCAAGAACGGTCTCGAATTTCAGCGCGACGATTTCATGCAGGTTCGCGAGGTCTTCCCGGAGCTCATGCTCTACGGAGAGCGCTCCCTGCCAGAAACCGTGCAAGATGTCCATTTCAACCCACCCCCTTCAACTCAAGCAGGAACTTCAAAGCCCGCATTCCCGGCACGAAAAAATACTCTCCGCCTTTCACTTGCACGAATCGCGGGATACCGGTGACTCGGACGCGGAATGGACGCGCAGGGATTACCATTTCGCCGGTGCCGTCATTGTCGCCGCTGATCGGATCCTTCGTATTGTAGAGACCGTCGAATTTCGAGCTGCTGAGCCAGGTCTGCTGGACGAATTCGAATTGGCGCTCGATATCCGCATTGATGACGAGAAAGTAAATTGCCGTTTCGCCCTCCGCGCCCGGGCGGCCGCGGCGCATGATCCGATGCCGGCGGACGACCGCCAGAGAAGTGGGACCGTCGGGAACGAGCGAATCGCGGGGGTTCGTGCGCCGGATGTGCGCTCCCTGCGGGCAGCCAGTACCTTCAGAATCCGTGTCCCTATAGTGGAAGCTGTTGATTCGTGAAGCATCGTTGGCCAGCGCAGGGTCGTCTTTGTCGGGCGCGAGTGTCAGGGGAGCGCCGCTCGGCCATCGACCGACCATCTTGGCCTTGATCCATGTTTCGCGCTCGGGGTTCGCGGCGCCATCCGAGTTCTTCGCCTTCTCTTTCACAAAGCTTTTGAACCCGGCCACGTCTTGGGCAAGCTTTCGATACACCAGGAACGATCCGTTCTTTCCAAGGTCTCGCCGGCCTGGGAAGTTAGGGGCTTCCGGCAGGCGGTCTCCCGCGATCGCATTAGCCGCGGTAGGAGTGATTGCCACGTTGTTGTATTCATTCACGTAACCGAGCACGAATTCGCCCACCTTCAGGGGCTTCTCGTCGCCCTTCTGGGTGTGATCGACTCCTTCAATCGCCGGCTGCGAGATTCCATCGCGGAATCCGAACGCTTCGACGGCGCCGCTTCGATCCGAGTACTGGCTGGCAATGACCTTGCAACCCTTCGCTTCCGCGCCAAGTCTTGCGCACCAATTCTGAGCGTCGTCTCGTGTGAGGGTGTAGTACATCAGGAGTACATGAAGAGGAGGCTTATTCGGCCCGCCGATCTCCCATTTGTCCGGGGAGCTGTCTCCGATATCGCCGAGGGCATTGGGCCTCTGTCCGAATGCCATTCCTTCCTGGAATTCTACGGGAAAAGAACAGAGCGCATCGTCAGGAAGCTGAAGAGCCGCCAGCCCGCAGTATGAGATTGCGATGTTGAGCGCGTTCGGGGGCTTGTCCTCGCGGCGGCGCTCCCTGGCAGACATTACTTGCGGCAGGAATGAGGAAATCCACGTCCGGGCGAGCGCCGCGTCGGTGATCTGAAGAAACGTGAACGCCGCGTGGTCGAGGTGCCCATATCCTGACAACACAATTCCCTGAATATCGTCCCGTTCCAGCATCCTGTGTTTCCTCGAGTGCTCTTTGTCCTAACCGGTAGGATCGATCTAAGAATGGAGCGCAGGCGTCCTCGCCCTCATTACGCAAATCTCATAAATAGGTCTGGCTAAAGGAGCTTAAGCCATTCTTTGGCTTCAGTTTCGTTCATCGGGATATCCAGTCCTTCTCGGAAGGTAATGTTCTGGAGGATATTACGGATTGTCTGATCCGGGTAGGCGCTGTACCAGACCTGGTTGAAGACATTGTGGACGCGGGTCCATCGCTTGAACTCGCCGACTCGGCGCGCTCCTTCATTCACCAGCCAGCTCGTCCGCGGAAAGTCCACCGTATTGCCCCAAATCGCCGTGAGCCCCTGGTTGGCGCGGTCGATAAAGTCGCCCATGTAGCTCTCCCAGCTTCCGTCGTAGTTGCTGAAGAAGAGAAGCCGCCGGTTGTTATCGATGAATGCCCACCGGGCGAAATGGATGGTGGGAATGCCGCCGAGATCCCCGGTTATGTAGACCGTTCTCGCCAGGAGTCCGATGAGCCACAAGACGAATTTGATTGTTGCAAGCCGGAAAAGACCGGACTTGATATCCGTCAGCGTGGTCATGTGGTTCATGTCGAATACGTCTTCTTTCAAGGCCACGCGCTGGTCCACGACGCCTTCGAGCGGCTTCGCAATGGCCGCGTCGCGAATCTCGTGAATGCGCAGAACGATCGCGAAGAGAAGAAGCAGCAAAGTAACCGGCAGAGGAACGAGAAGCCACAAGGCCAGCGCGGGCGCAATCATCCGGTGGAAAATCGCGGCAAATAGAGACCCGGCCAGCAGGATGATTAAGATCAGCAAGATCGCTTTGACGAACATGCTGTTACGCAGCGAGCGCGCCTTGATCCCTGCCAATGTTGGGGTACTCGAAATCGGCTTGATGGATGCGTCGCCGCGTACGAATGCCTGGATGGCGGTGCGAATCTGGAGCGGAGACTGGTTCCGTAGGCCGGCGGCCTCCTGACCGTCCAGCATTGTCTCGCAGGCGGAGCGGATGTTGGCCGCGTTACGAATGCCGGCAAGTGATTGGCCGCGACATCCGACATAAAAAGCCGCGATCGGAATGACGTTGCTTTTCAACCACCGAGTAAACTCGGCCTTGCTGTTGGCTCCCCCGGCCGGGCATCCCTCGCAATGAGAGTAGATCGCGTCCAGACCGGCGCCTCCGTGCTGGATGAGCTCGTTCAGAATGCCGTCGGCATCGCCGTCGAAGTTTGCCTCGAGGACGAGCTCGTCCGGGAATGCCGTGCCGCTCTTTTTGAGAATGACCCAGCACGCAAAGTGCATCGATGGCATTTCGGTAAAACGAACGAGGGGGTTGTTTTTGATATCCTGGCCGATCGAGAGGAGAATCGCTTCCAGGGCGTCCACATGGCCGCTCTTTATCCGCGTGATGATTGTCAGGCCGTTCTGTGGCATGTTTGCTGCGCCTGTAACTTTTGGTTTTGGCAGGACGTACCGCCGTTGTGATCCGAGAGTTGGTTTATCCGGGAACGGGAAGATGTGATCGACGCTGCCCCGGCAATTTTACGAGCGAAGTATAACAGAACCGAGGGGGCGTGTCAACATTTCGAGGAAGATCCAAGTCCGAAAATCTGGCGGAGAGGGCGGGATTCGAACCCGCGAGGCTCATCACCTACACGTTTTCAAGACGCGCTCCTTAAACCACTCGGACACCTCTCCGCGACGTTGATAGTATACATTACAAGTGGGGAGAGGTGGAGCGGTGGAGTCTTGGAGCGGTGGAGTCTTGGAGCGGTGGAGTCTTGGAGCGGTGGAGTCTTGGAGTGGTGGAGTCTTGGAGCGGTGGAGTCTTGGAGCGGTGGAGTCTTGGAGTGGTGGAGTGGTGAAGTAAAGTCTGCATTTCTCCATTCCTCCATTGCTCCAATACTCCATTACCACAATCGGCCATTTGGGGGATGTGCTGTGGTTGTGGAAACGTTAGAATGTGGATGTCTTACAAAGGATTTGGATCACTGAACCTGGCATGGCAAATGGACGGGCGCAAAGCGTCGAAGCGGCAATCTAGGCCGAATGTACCACCTCTGCAGCGCTGGCTAAGTAGATCCGTGTTCGAAGCGCAATAGAGCGCTTATAGTGAAAAAGGGGGCCGGAGCAAGTAATTGTCCGGCTCCCGTCGGGGAGAACCTCACGCTCCCACGAAATGTTCCCGCAAACGCTCGTCGGAGAGACAGGATGTCCCCGCTCTGCCTCACGGAGGATCAACGATGATCACCAAGAACCCCGAAATGTCCCCGATATTGCGCCGAAGCGAATTCCCGGCCGGTTACTGGAATCCATGGAATGAGATGGAAGAGATGCGCCGGGGTATGGACGACCTTTTCGGCCGGTTTATGGGCTTTACGCCGGTCTCCCGCCTCATTCCCAGCGATGGCGGCGGGGTGGTAGAACCGCTGGTGGAGATCTTTGAGACTGCCGAAGAACTCCTGTTCTTCCTGGCGGTGCCAGGCTTTGAATTGAAAACAATCGAAGTCAGCGTCACCGCCGATTTGCTGAATGTGCACGGTGAGCGGAAGCCGCTGTTCAATCTACCCAAGGATGTTCGTGTCTATCGCCGCTATGGGCTGATCGAGCAAGAGAATTTCGTATTCAACTACACACTGCCTGTCCCGGTGGACCCGAATAACGTCAAGGCGACGCTGCACCAGGGAATCCTGGAGCTGCACCTGCCGAAGATCGTCCCGGCGAAGGCGGCGACGGTCAATGTAAAGATCGACGCGGAATAGGCATGCCGGGCAGCGGCAACCGATTCATGGAGCGATGGATTAGTGCAGTGATAGTATCAATTACTCCAACACTCCATGTCTCCCATCAAAACGGAGAGATTATATGCAGACGTATCTCGTGCTGGGGAAATTCACGGATCTAGGGATTCGGAATGTAAAGGACACGGTGAAGCGGGCGGAAACTGTAAAGGAGATGGCCGCAAAGCTGGGCGTCTCCGTCAAAGAGAACTTCTGGTTTCTGGGACAGTTCGACGTGGCCTTTATCGCGGAAGCTCCTGATGAGACGTCCATGACAGCGCTTGGACTGAGTATTGGCTCTTTGGGCTACGTGCAAACGCAGACACTTCGAGCGTTTTCTTCTGAGGAGATCGGCCGGATCCTTGGACGGATGTTACCTTAGGAACGTAGGGTGATGGAGAGGTGTAGTAGTGGGGTGTGGAAATTTAGTCGCCCCACCCCATTACTTCTATTCGCCATTGCTTCTCCATTTGGGTTATTAGAAACGGCATTCGGCCCTTGGTGCGACGTCACGACTTGCGATTACGTTTAGCATATTCGCGCGGCTCGGGCAGAACGATGCCGTCTTCAGGCCTGAGTGGCAAACTACATCAGACATTGATCCCGTTATTGGGATGTCTAGACCTCGTAATACCTCCTCAGGCGTTCCCCATCAAGTATCACGATCTGCTCTGAACGACACGGGTAGATCAAATAGCCGCCCCGCATATGAGATATTCCCCCCAAACGTTGTGACATACTTCACAGCTACTACGCGAGGAAGCGCGTATAATTGCCAGGTTACGATCCTCAACATTCCTGATTTACGCGAGATCCGAGTGGCAGTCAATTCGATTGTACAACTCAAGGGTCATTCTAGGCTTCTCATTCAATTGCGGCCTCTGCTAACCCTGGGCCGACCGAATGTTAAGACGATGAATTGTGCATAGGCAAGGCGGCATACAATGGCAAACACCGTGAGAGACAGCTTCATCGCCATTCCGAACTGGTTTTCTTCAGAAAATCAAGGGGTAGGGATCGCGGCCGCCTCGCTGGAAGCCGGACGCGAAGATTTGATCGTCTTCATGGTGGACGCGCCGCTCGGACGAAACCGGGGGCTATACCGTATAGGCAAGGACCTGGATCCTGACGGAAAAGTCACCGGTGGCTGGACGGACTGGCGCGAAGTTCCGGAGTGGTTCTCTTCCACCAATGAAGGCGCGGGAATTGCCGTAGCGGACTTGGACGGTACCGGCAAAGTTGATCTGGTGGTCTTTATGGTCGACGCCCCGGCAGGTCCCAATCGTGGACTGTACCGGGTTGGCAAAAACCTGAACCAAGACGGCGAAGTCGAGGAATGGACGACCTGGACCGACGTGCCGAACTGGGGCTCGTGGAGCAATCAAGGCGCCGGGATCGCACTGGCGGACCTGGACGGGAGCGGCCAGCTCGATTTTGTGGTCTTTAAGATCGACAACCCCATCGGCGAGAACAACGCGAAATACCGCGTCGGCCGCAACCTGGATGGGGATGGAAACGTAACCGGCGGCTGGGGTCCGTGGATCCCTGTGGACAAGTTTTTCTCCTGGGAGAACCAGGGCGCGGGTGTCGCGGTGATCGATCAACCTGGGGGCAAGAAAGACCTGGCGCTCTTCCACGTGGACAACCCGATCGAGCAGAACCAGGCGTTCTACCGGATTGGCCCGGACCTTCAGCCGGACGGCTCCGTAAACGGCCCGTGGAGCCCATGGTACGGTGTGCCGGACTGGTTCTCTTGGAATAACCAGGGCGCGAGCATCGCTGTCCGCCAGCGCAACGGACCCATTTCGCTCCAACTCCTCGTTGTTATGGCCGATAGTCCGGCGGGACAAAACTCCGGCTACTACCAGTCGCATGCTCTTGATGAGAAACCCGCGATACATGGAAGATGGGAGATTCTTAAATACGACTCACAGGTGCTTGCGGTTCATGCTGCCGTGCTCCCGCGCGGAAAGGTGCTGTTCTTCGCGGGCTCCGGAAATAACGGCGTCCGGTTTGCGAGCCCCGACTTCGGAGACACAAGCAAGGGCATCTGGTGCAGCGTCGTCTGGGATCCATCCGCGGGCAACAGCTTCGTCCATCCGGACACCTTGAAAGGCGTTGACGGCCGCCCAATCGACTTCTTCTGTGGCGGCGATACCATATTGGCGGACGGACGAATCATCTCAGCCGGCGGCACGCTGGAATATGACGTTGACGGGAACAACAAGCCTGCCGATCACGGCTTCTACGGGCGGAAAGAAGCGGTTGTTTTCGATCCGGTAGCCGAGCAGTGGTTCGTGGTCGCATCGATGGCACACGGCCGCTGGTATCCCTCGCTAATCACTCTGGGCGACAGGCGAGTTCTCGCCACGGGCGGCCTCGACGACGACGGACACGCCAACAAGACGCTGGAAATCTATTCTCCAGGTCAAGACTCGTGGAATTCGCTCGATTTCCCGTTCCTGATGAGCCTGCTGGGGCTGCCGCTCTACGCGCACCTCTTCCTGCTTGCCGGCGGACAGGTCCTGTATACCGGCGGCCGGATGGACGACGCAAACCCTAACCTGCCGTGCCTTATCGACCTCACTCAGAATCCGGTGGGGATCCGCCTTGTCCATGGCCTCCAGGCGCCACTTTCACGCAACCAATCGGCCAGCGTGATACTGCCACCCGCCCAGGAGCAGAAGATCCTCGTCATGGGAGGCGCCCTGCCGATTGGCGAGGAGAATGCCACCGGCAGTGTGGACGTAATCGATCTCCGAAATCTCGCGGGAGGCGTTCCGAATTACCAGCCTGCCGCTCCGCTAAAGCTGCCGCGCGTTCATCTGAATGCAGTACTTCTTCCCGACCGAACTGTTTTCGTGAGCGGCGGCGCGCTCCAGCGGGAGGGCGGCCCGCAGGGAGAGCGCAAGACCTTCGCTCGGCTGCAGTCGGAGATCTACAACCCCGAAACGGGCCGGTGGAGCATGGCAGCCACGGCTAAGGTCGAGAGAATGTACCATTCGATTGCACTATTGCTTCCGGACGGCCGAGTGGTCGCGGCCGGAGGAAACCCGGACAAGGGAGACAAAGTACCCTGGGGAGTGGATGACAACGAGGAGCTGCAATTGGAGATCTACAGCCCTCCATATCTGTCCGGACAGCCGCGCCCGGAGATGCAGGATGTGCCGGAAGATTGGACGTACGGTCAGACCGTAACGATTGAAACGCAGCAGGCCGGCAGCATACTCTGGGCCAGCCTCATCCGGCCTGGAGTGACGACCCATAGCTTCAATACGTCCCAACGGCTGGTGGACCTCCCGATTGTGTCACGCGGCACGGATCACATCGTAGTGTCTGTCACGACAGAGCCCAACGTAGCGCAGCCGGGTTGGTATATGCTCTACTTGACCGATAACGATCGCATCCCATCGGTCGCATCGTGGGTGCGTTTAAGCACGTAATTACACCTGTACGCCAACTCTAAAGGAGGATTGTAATGAGCAAGCACGCCACGCCGCTTCGCGGGCTGATGGGAGCGCCCAGATCTCCGATATTCCAGGGAAGATTTGGCAGGATGTTCCAGGGCCTGCCGGCGGCCACGTTTGGCGCACGGGAAGCCGACAACCTGGTCAATCTCAAACAGTTGGCCGATGCGATGAAAGGCCCCAATGACCCGCCCAAGGACGGTAAGGACGATGAAGAGAGCGGCATTCCGACTCTCTACACGTATCTGGGCCAGTTCATCGACCACGACCTGACGTTCGACCCTGCCAGCAGCCTCCAGAAGCAGATCGACCCCAACTCGTTAGCCGATTTCCGGGATCCGGCCTTCGATCTCGACTGCATTTACGGCCGAGGCCCCGACGACCAGCCGTACATGTATGACGGTGCGAAATTCTTTGCCGGGGCTCCCCTGACGGGCGCCGGAGATGCAAAAGCTTCGGATCTGCTGCGAAATCCGAATAATCACAGGGCAATCATCGGCGACCCGCGCAATGACGAGAACACGATCGTCTCACAGCTTCAGGGGCTTTTCCAGAGGTTCCACAACCGCGTTCTTACGGAAACCGGCAAGCAATTCGAAGAGGTCCAACAGATCGTTCGGTTCCACTACCAGTATGTGGTATTGAACGACTTTCTGCCGCGGGTGATCCACCACAGCGTGCTCGATAAGCTCCGGAGCGGAGAACACTACGATCGCCACAAGCTGGAGTTCTACCACTGGCGGAACGACCCGTTCATGCCGGTCGAGTTTTCCGGCGCCTGCTACCGATTCGGGCATTCGATGGTCCGGCCGGGATACCGCGTCAACGACAAGAAGGAGAACTTGCTCGCGATCTTTCCCGATCTCGTGGGGTTTGGAGACGTGACTCCTGACCGGGCTCTCGACTGGGGGCGCTTCATCGACGTGGCGCCGCTTAAATCAAACGACAACGCGGTCAATCGCCTGCAGCTTGCGTACCGCATCGATACGTCGCTCGTGGAGCCTCTCTCTAATCTTCCAAAGCCCAGGGTGGTATCGAGCGATCCCGTATCGCTGGCCGAGCGCAACCTGACGCGGGGATGGCGATTGGGGTTGCCCTCCGGCCAGGACGTGGCCCGGGCCATGGGCGTACACCCGCTGGCCGACGAGCAGATATGGATAAGCCAGGCGGTGGACGACAATCTGAAGG
>JBGPOG010000049.1:0-13037 GCA_041487935.1 Chthonomonadia bacterium
CCGCTTTCGCCGCCCGCGCCTACCGCCGTGGCCTTATAGAAATAGGTTGTTCCAGCGGTTCCGCCGGTATCCGAATAGGACGCTTGCGTTATGTTTGTCTTGTAAGCCGCCGCTCCTTCACTGCCGGAAGATGTTCCCCGATAAAGGTTGTAGCTCGTAGCTCCGGTACTGGCGGTCCAAGTAAGGTTGATTTGGGCGCCACCCGTCGAATTGAGATTAGTAGGCGGGGATGGCGGGCTCGAGCCGGTCGGGACAAGCTCAATTCCCTGGATGACCGCGTTGTTTGCGTTATTCGAGTCAATGGCGATCGGAAGCGCCCCGTTGCTGACCGTAACGGGGAAGGTTCGGATAACCGCCGTGTTGACTCCACCGGCAGCCTGAGTGATGTCGAGGTTTGCAATCTTGACTACGCCATTAACCTTGACGTTGAAATTTCGCAATCCCACCGGTGCGTTATTGACTTCAGCGAAGTAAAAGGTCACATTATACGTTCCGTTTACGGCTGGCAGGTTGTACGTAAAGTGGGTGCCGTAGTGGATGGTGTAGAAAAGAGTAGGGTCGTTTGTGCCGGCGATAGGACGGGCGGCATAAGTAAGCAGACCTCCGCCGGTGTAAAACGTGTCGGCAATGAATAGGCGGCCCGTCGAGGCGTTGTACTGAGGACCTCCACAGTTTATTGCGACGATGGCGTTTGGCGTCGCAGAAACCTCCTGAGAATCGGGACCGGTCCCGTTCGCGTTGGTCGCTGAGACGACGTAATAGTAGGCCGTACCGTTTGCAAGGCCGGTGTCGGTGTACGTATTGGAGGTTAGAGACGTAACGACGGTTTGGTAAGGTCCGCCGGACAGGGTGGCGCGTTTGACGTTGTAGGTCGCTGCGACGGGATCGGTATTCCACGATACCGCGATGGCTGTATTGCCGGCGCCGGCGGTCACTCCGGCCGGAGCAGGCGGCGCGCCATGCCCTCCGATCGCCGCGGACGCGGCCGCGAGGTTCACTCGTCCATTTGCCGAACCGGGGTTTCGGCCAATCGAGTTATAGGGATCGGTCGTCGAAGTGAGGGCGTTGCTGATCTGCGCATTCGTCGCCTGTTGGTTCTGAGCTTTTAGAAATGCGGCGCAACCGGCAACGTGCGGGCAGGCCATCGACGTGCCGGAAAGGGTCGCGTAGCTTCCGTTAAGATACGTCGAATAGACATTGACCCCCGGAGCCGCCAACGTGACCCAAGATCCGTATGTCGAGAAGCCCGCCATGGTGTCGGTAGAATCTGTTGCGGCTACGGAAATCACATGGTCATAGGAAGCGGGGTAGAAGAGTGCGGAGGTTCCAGTATTTCCCGCGGCGCACACAACCAACACACCCGCGTTCCAGGCATTTGCCACCGCCGTCTGGAGGGTTAGCGAAGGGTCCGGACCTCCGAGACTCATGCTGATGATCTTTGCGCCCTTCGATACGGCGTGATTGATTCCATCCGCTACTCCGGCATCATCCCCGCTTCCGCTGGAATTGAGGACCTTGACGGGCATGATCCGGATATACCCGGAGCCCGAACCCGCAAGGGATGGATTCCAGCCGGCGATTCCCGCAATTCCCGTTCCGTTATTGGTTTCCGCGGCCGCTATGCCCGCGCAATGGGTGCCGTGCCCGTTGTCATCCGTAGCCGGACCATCTACGCCAGTCAACGCGTTATACCCATTGATGGAATTGTCCGGATTCTTCAGCATTTTGTTTGTCAGATCGGGATGAGATCCGCTGACACCGGTATCGACGATTGCAAGGATGGTCGTGCCGGTTGGCTGCCATGTCTCCCAGGCGAGTGGCGCCTTGATCTTTTGCGGACCGTATTGATCGGTGCTGAATTTGGGATCGTTCGGATTGACGCAAGCGGTCCGAACGTAGTTCGGCTCGGCGAACGCGACAATTCCGCTGCGGTTCAACTGGGAGACTGCGTTCGCCACGCTTAAACGTGGGCGCAGCCTGACGTGGAGCACGCCAAGTTGTGAAAGATGATCGGAGACATCGCCAAAGAACGCAAGAAGACGCTGTTTCACCGCAGGGCCGTCGTTGACGGACTTAATGCCTACCAGGATTTCGCCGTCTACATACTGCCCGGCGCGATCGGCTCTAAGGGGATGTTGACCGAAGATTAGGAAGAAGGAGCAAAAGAGGGCTAGTACGCATAGACGCACAAAGCGTACAATTGATGTCATTCGGAAACCTCGCAATTGTCGTGAACCCGGCAACCGATGCTCGAAACAGCCGCTGCCCTAATCCAAGGTCCGATAAGAGTTCAAGGAAGGTACGTCGGAATGCCATCGCCTGAAGGGATACAGTAAGAATGCCCCGTAATCTAACCCCAGTTGACCGGGTAATAAATAGTACAAACCAGAGGGAAATGGCTGCCAGGCGTTCGGATGCGCGTTCGCATTCCACCTGAATTCGAGTTCTTCCTTTTATACCATAACAGCCATCCAGGCGCAATACTGTGTTTTATGCCTGAATACGAATCAAAACGGCCTTTGTCTCCATCCGAAATAAACAGGAGACAAGGCCGGATCAGACTGGTCGGGGTGGGGAGATTTGAACTCCCGACCTCACGGTCCCGAACCGTGCGCTCTACCAAGCTGAGCCACACCCCGAGAGTGAATGCTCGGATAGTATAGAGCGGGTGCGGAGGGTTTGTCAAGAGAATCGCGTGGACGAAAGAGTTTAGACTGGATGAGGGAGGATTGTTAACCGGGGGCCGCGCCCGAAATATCGCTGCCGGCAGCGATGGGGGTCTGTGTCGTTTAATCGTTCAATTGACCTGGGTGCGAAGCTCAAGCGCCAGAGCGATCAGTTCTTCCCCGGAGTGGGCGCCATATTCGTTCATGCCGTCCCAATCAACAAAGGAATCGCGAACGACTCCTTGGTACGATAAACTATTGGTGCAATATCAAGAACACCCGGATTTCCACCTATCCTGAATAATTACCTTCGTTGTGCCGAGGGAGGATTCGACTTCAGCCGGGTTCAAATATATGTGCAGCGAATTTCTTCGACTTTCGTGAGACATCAGCGTTGACGAAGTATCTAATACATTACGAAACATCCGTTCGGATAGGAGTTGCCGTATGACGAGACGGGATGCGATGGCAGCGCTCTTGCTGTCCTTTGGCGCAGCAAGGACAGCCGAAGCGCAAGGAAAGCGAAAACCGGCGAGCAAATCTCAGGCGCACAAGCCAGCCGTTAAGAAGCCCGCGTTGGGCGAGGACAGCGCCGCGGCCATTGCGAAAATCGAGAAAGCGGGCGGAACCGTTATGCCGCTTGCTCAGAACGACCCTCATCTGGAGGTCGATTTCCATATGGCCGGCGCGTCTGTCAACGATGCCGCTCTGGCTCCGCTGGCGGCGCTCAAGGGCGTCGTACACTTGCACCTGGGGAAGACGTCCGTGACGGACGCAGGTCTGGCGCACGTTAAGCCGCTGACCGGATTGACCGAGCTGCATCTGGAGCAGACCAAGATTACGGACAAAGGGCTAACGCTTATCAAGGACCTCAAGAATCTGACATACCTGAATCTATACGGTACCGGAGTAACGGATGCGGGCCTCGCAAACCTATCCGGTTTGACGAACCTGAAGAACCTGTATGTTTGGCAGTCAAAGGTGACTGAGGCTGGTGTTTCGGCGCTCAAGAAGTCACTGCCAAAGGTAGAGATTGTCACAGGTTTCGATGTTCCCACCGCCGCGCCCCCGAAGAAATAGGCATGAGAATTGAGCTGCCGGAGTGTGTTGTCAGGCCGTGGAAGAAGACAGACCTCGAATCTCTCGTTCGATATGCGAACAATCGGAACGTCTGGCGCAATCTGCGCGACCGGTTCCCTCATCCATACACGCGCCAAGACGGCAGATGGTGGCTGGACCATGCCGCCGTAAGTGACGCTCAGACGAACTTTGCGATCGAGGTCGAGGGTGAAGCCGCAGGCGGCATTGGATTTGTAATCGGTGAGGACGTTCACCGCCGAACCGCCGAGATTGGATACTGGCTCGGAGAGCAATTCTGGGGCAGGGGAATCGCCAGTGCGGCCCTCATTGCCATGTCGGATTATGCGTTCAAAACGCATGACCTGGTCCGCATATACGCTGGAGTGTTCTCTTGGAATCCGGCTTCGATGCGCGTACTCGAGAAGGCCGGCTATATTCAAGAAGCCGTCCTCCGTTCAAGCGTCTTGAAAGACGGCGAAATTCTAGACCAACACCTTTACGCAAACGTCAGAAACCCATGAGGGACAAACCAACATGCCAAACCAATGGCTTTGCAAATCCATATCGCTGTTTTTATTAGCTTCCACTCTAATTGCCCTGCTGACCGGCGCCGCTACCGCCGCCGCGAAGAGAAAACGGATCGTTCTCGTCGCGGGAACGCCAAGCCACTCGACGATGGAGCATGAATTCAACGCCGGCTGCACCTTGCTCAAACAGTGTCTGGATAAAGTTCCTAATGTTGACGCGGTCCTCTGTCTCAATGGCTGGCCGAAGGATCCGCACGTGTTCGACGGCGCGGACGCCGTTTTGCTGTATATGGACGGCGGCGGTGGACATGCCGCGCTGCAAGGCGATCACCTGCAGGTCCTGAGCGGGCTGATGAATAAAGGCGTTGGTCTGGGCTGCGCGCACTATGCGGTAGAAGTCCCGGCTGACAGGGGCGGCAAAGAGTGGCAGGAATGGATTGGCGGTTACTACGAGGATCACTACTCGTGCAATCCGATGTGGGAGCCGGACTATACTGCGTTCCCGAAGCACCCGATAACCCGAGGAGTAAAACCATTCCAGGTTAAAGACGAATGGTACTTCAATATGCGCTTCCGGGAGGACATGAAGGGAATTGTCCCAATCCTCGTCGCGAAGCCTTCGGATGCCGTCCGCGATGGACCGTACGTCGCACCGCGCGGACCCTATCCGCACATCCAGGCCAATAAGGGACGCGACGAGGTGATGCTATGGGCGGTTGAAAGACCGGACGGCGGGAGGGGATTCGGTTTCACCGGAGGCCACTACCACCTCAATTGGGCAAATGAGAACTTCCGTAAGATCATCCTAAACGCCCTATTATGGATGGCTCATGCGGACGTTCCGAAGAACGGCGTGGAATCTATGGTTACTCCGAACGAGCTCTATGCACACCTTGACGATAAACCCGGCCGGCCGAGCGGCCCGCCGGCCGCACGGTAAACGCTAGAATCCCTGTCCCACGCTCGTATCGATTGCCTGCCCGAACTGGCCGGTGCCGAAGCGCTGGTAGGTGGGCAGGCCTTTAATCCGCAGTTGGAACATTATTTGGCGATCGGTGCGGAATCCGAACGGATTGTCGGTGTAAGTCAGCACCGCCTCGAGGCAGTGCAGATCTTTCACGATCTGCAGGTTCCGGCTCTCGAACCGGTTTAGATACCCGTTGTATTGAAACAAGCCGATCACGCGCCAATCCTTGGCCACCGGAACGTCGAAATAGGTATTGATATTTCCGAACTTGTGGCGCGTCGGGTCGAAGCGAGACACCAGGTCGATCTGCAAATCCTTATGCCCCCGGAGCCGGATGTCGCCGGTAGCCGAGGTCATCTTGCCGGTATTCGGGTCGAAGGAAAACAGGTTCTGCACCCGCGCCCAGCTCACCGGCTTCAGCATCAGGTTTGCTGAAAGAGTTTGCCATGGCTGAGCCGGCAGGCCGGCGAATCCGGTCTGGCCAAAGTCATAGCCCACGCGCGCCGTAAGCTGTACCTTGCGGTCGTTGAGAAACCCGATGTCGGCATTCAAAGCATGAAATTGGCCTTGCTGGTCGAACCTGAAGGGCGTCCCGCCCTCCGGGCGCTGGTATGTGTAGTTCAAATTCACGCCGCTTGTCTTATTAAAGCGTTGGGTCAGCGTTGTATTGTTTCGGAGAATATACTGCGCGAAGCCATCTCCGTAAAAGTACTGCTGGAATCCGCCCGCCACGTTGAGATCGGTGCTCTTCGTTAACGCATATCTTATTCCGGCTACATCGAACCCTGCCACAGCTCTCTCCGTTTCCAACATAGCTCCCGTTCCGGCGACGGTGTTCCCTTCGGTGTACCTCCCGACGGACAGCATGAAGTTGGCCGGAACGGTCGACAGAAGCCCGCGCGTAAACCGGTAGTTATTCAGAGTAAGCTCCGGAAACTTCTCCACACCCCCGAAAAACGACTGTTGAGTCTGCTTCCCCACCGGTATGTTTGTATTTGCAACAAGTTGGAGCGAATAGTTTGACGTCTGTTGGTCGGCCTGCAAACGCGTTGAAAGCTGCTCGTTCGTGCTGCCCGGGCCGGTGGATGAGCCGCTGGTGTATTGCGAATAATCGGCATTGAAATTCGCGCTGACGCTGCGGCCGAATTGAAACCCCTGGGCCATATTCGCGGTATAAGAGCGGGTAGAAAACCCCTCCGAGTCGGTCGATTGCCTGGCAACGTTGAATGAAGTCGTCGTTCCCAGGACGTTTCGGTTGAACCCCAGCCGGTTGTTAAAGCTGGTGGTCCCCGGGAGCGAGAGATAGCTGTTCTGCTGGAAGTCGTTATCCAACGTGAGGATCTCACCGCCGCCGAGATTGATTCGGTTATTCAACCGGCCGGAGAGATTCTTGCTGGTCCCTCCGGTCGGTATCGCATACAGCGCCAGCAGCCCGGCGGCTTTCGCCAGGTTCCAGTCCTGGACGATTCCCGTCCCAATCCCCTTCTTCTCCATCAGGTCCAGGCGAAACTGACCCGGCGCGCGGTCCGCCAGGAGGTAACTGAGCGCCGACTTTACGAAGAACCCTTCGTCCACGGATCGCCCGAATTCCGGGGTATAGCCGGATCGATGAAGCCTTTGATCCAACGGGATGACAAGAGTCGGCAGGGTGATAATCTTGTGTCCCCAGAGCACGAACGCAGCGCGCCGAAGAGTAATGCGCTTGCCGGGCAGCACCTCGATCTGGTGCGCGCGAACGTAGTAGTGGGCATTCGGCAGATCGCAGGTCGTTATCTCTATGCCGGTGCCGAGGATGGGCTTTTTCCTCTGTCCGTAGATCGACTCTCCCTTAATAAACAGTGGCGAAAGGAGCTTTCCCTGGAGAAAGTCCGGAGTGAGGGCCGTTGAGAGGTTCTCGACCTTGAAGCTCTTCGTCTTTGGGGTGAACCGGATGGCATCTCCCTGGATAGTTTGTCCGCGAAACTCGAGCGTGGCGCCGCCAGTGAAGACCAATTCCTTGTCGATGTTCCCATCGAGTCGGGCGCCGTTCAGCGTATACTCTCCAATCACGACTTTCACTCCGCGCACGTGAATTTCGCTGCCCTGTACGTAACCTTCCTCGTAGGTGATTTCGGCGAGATCCGAGGGAGGCTGGCCTGGCGCACTTCGGGTTGGGCCAGGTTGTGCCAAGTCCGGTCGAACTCCTCCTGGAGCAAGCTGCCCGCCTTCCTTTTGCGGCAGGGATTGAAGAGGGATGCGGGGCAGCGAGGGTATTGGTCCCTGGCACATAGAGGCATTCTGCACGAGGAGAAACGGGATGGCGAACAAATGAAAGCGGAGGAGGCTGGTGCCTGAAAATTGACGGGAGTCAATTTTCAACAGAGCTACTCCTGTCTCCAGAGGTAGTACGCACCCAGGGAGGCAAACACAAGGTTCTGCCCCCAGGCGGCCGCGACAGGAGGAACGACGTCGGCGTACTTTGTCCCGAGGATCTTGGCGGCCAACAGAGCGTTCCAATAGACGAAAACAAGGATGATCGAAAGCAGCACGCCCATGAAATTGCCGGCCCGGGCGAATCGCAGGCTCAGCGGCGGACAGGCAAGGGCAAACACCGCGCACGAGAACGGGACCGATAGCTTGAAGTGGAAGTCCAATAGGTCGCGTTTATTCACCGAGCCGGACTTTCGCTGCTGGACGATCCTTGTATAGAGCTCCTGCGCGCTGGAAGATGACGTATTCGAGTACAAAGGCATCTGAAGATAAAGTGCGTTGAAGGTGCGCTCCGCGAGCCTGAAGTTCACCTGCATCCAGCCTGGACGCAAGTGAGTTTCGTCAAGTCCGTGTTTGCCGTAAATATGAACGATCGGATCGTGCAGATACCATATGCCGTCGTTATAATCGGCCAGCGGCGCGTTGACGATCGTGGGTGATTCCTCCGACCCCCCCCGGTATGGCCCGATGTTTGTGCTGGCGACGATCAAGATGTCGTGCAGCCTTGCCCGATTGCCGGATCCCGTATATTCGATCCGGCCAACGTAGGCGGAGAGCTTTTTGTCCGGCGACTGAACGACTTGCCGCTCCTGAGGCACGAGGAATCGAACGCTTCGAGACAGGTCGTTCAGGGTCTGCTCGAATCTCTGGGTCGCCCAAGGGACCACCTTCTCTCCGAAATAGATATCCCCAAGACTGACTGCAATTCCGACGATGAATACAGGAAAGAATATTCGCTTAAGGCTGATGCCTGCGGCTCGCATCGCTGTGATCTCGGTATCGCGGGTTAGACGGCTGACCATTAACGATGCGGCAAGCGCCATCGCGACGGGCATGGTCAAGTTAACCAGATAAGGGGCAAAGTAAAAGGCGATCTTGACGACCCCTGCCGCAGGGACATTGGAATTCAGGAATGTATCGGCGTTGTTATACAGCACCGTCCCGGTGAGCATCAAGACGACGGCCGCCTGGCCAATGAGGAAGGGTACGACCATCTCGCGTACGAGGTAGCGGTCAAGTCGCTTCATGGTGGTGATTATGACATACGGGGAGGTAACGGCCAATTGTTACCGGGAATGCTGATACAAACCTTGGAGGCCGAATATTAGTCCCTTGGCGCCTGGCTATTTATGCGAGGCCAAACTGCCGGTTGGCCTAAGTTGCGCCTGAGAGCGGGCGGAGGTATAATAGCGGGGTCGAGTTTAACGAGTTCACGATTTAGATAAGAGGTTAACGATGAAACCAGGAATACATCCGCAATACGTTACGGCCACGGTGTCTTGCGCCTGTGGAAACTCATTCGAGACGCGATCTACGAAGCCGCAGCTACGCGTGGAGATCTGTTCGGGCTGCCACCCATTTTACACAGGCAAACAGAAGATTGTCGATACCGAGGGTCGCGTTGAGAAGTTCCTTCAGAAGTATAAAATGAAGGCATAGTCCCAGCCGGACTTACTCATGAACCTGGCGGGGTGCGGGCGGGACTCCCGCGCTCCAGCAGGTAATGAAAAATCAGGCCTAGGCACTTGCCACTGGTCTCACGCATCCGTGATTGCGACGAAAAGAGTCTTTGGTCTGGGGGCTGTATTTGAGCGAATATCTACAATATGGCGGGCAGGCTGTCATCGAGGGCGTCATGATGCGGAGCCCTCGGTTCTTTGCAGTAGCTTGCCGCAAACCGGACGGGGAAATCGTGGTCAGTTCTGAGCCTGTCGCCAAGACAATTTCCGGCAGGCTCAAGTGGCTGAATAAGCCTTTCCTTCGAGGTTCTCTCGCACTGGTTGACGCAATGGCGCTCGGGACTCGCGCGCTCAAGTTCTCCGCGGAAGTTCAGGCGTCGGCGACTATCGCGGTATCCGCACTACTTGGTTTGATCCTCCCCGGAGTGATGAACCAACCGGACGGCAATCTGCCAATCGCTCCGGCGCGTAAACCCGTCATTAACGACATCGCGATCGGCGGCACAATGGCGCTGGCATTCTGCTCCGGTCTGGCACTGTTCGTCGCGCTGCCGACACTGCTGGTACAGCCGGTTCAGCATCAGGTAACCCACGGGGGAACGATCGCGCTCAGCCGGCTCCAGCAGACGGAGTTGAATCTGCTGGACGGACTGGTCCGCATCGTCATCTTTCTTGGATACATTGCGTTGATTTCCAGGCTGGAGAATATCCGCCGAGTTTTTCAGTATCACGGTGCGGAGCACAAGGCCATCAATACGCTGGAAGCAGGCCGGCCGTTAACGACGGAACAGTGCCTGACGGCGTCGCGGATCCATCCGCGCTGCGGAACGAGCTTTATTATCGTCGTCTTGATTGCAAGCATCCTGGTCCATTCACTGTTTCCGCGTCCCGATAACTATTTTGTCCGGGTGGCGCTGCACCTGTCGCTCATTCCGGTCGTCGCGGGTTTTGCATACGAGGTGATTCGGCTTGCCGGCAGGTTCCGCAGCGCCGTCGTGCTGCAGGCGCTGCTCGCACCCGGTTTGTGGTCCCAACGCCTGACGACCCGCGAACCCGATGCCTCGCAAGTCGAAGTCGCGCTCGCGGCTTTAAACGCAGTGCTCGAACAGGAGAAAGCAACGCCGGCGCAGGCGGCCGCGTAGCGTTTGGCGGTCCAATTACTAATGTCTAATGGCCAATGCCATATGGAAGGTGTTCGTAATGGTCGATCGGTAACGGTGAATTAGCGGTTGGGCAGTTGTCGTTGGACATCGAACATTCATTTCTGGGTGCCGGCCCTCGGTGGTGTTAACCGGGCGGTGCGGCACTCAGTCGTTTTGATTCAGGAGAATTCGTTGTCCTTAGAGCAGGCAAAGCAAAAACTGGACGATCTCGAATCGCGGTACGACCAACTCGGGCAGCAGATGCTCGATCGGGACGTCATCGCCGATAACGCGCGCTACAGACAGGCGAGCAAAGCGTGGAGCGGCCTCACGCAGCTTGTCGAGACCTATCGCGGATATAAGAGCGTTCAGCGGCAAATCTCAGAGTCCGAATCGCTCTTGAGCGATCCTGAAATGCGCGATCTGGCGCAAGCCGAGCTGGAGGATCTCAAAGGCCAACGCGACGAGGTCGAGTCGAAGCTTAAAGTGCTTTTGCTTCCGAAAGATCCCTTTGACGACAAGAACGTCATCGTCGAGATCCGGCCGGCGGCCGGAGGTGAAGAGGCCGCGCTATTCGCGGGCGATCTCTTCCGGATGTATACGCGTTACGCGGAGCGCAAGGGCTGGAAAGCTGAGATACTGAACGCCCAGGAAACCGGCATCGGCGGATTCAACGACGTTGTGATATCGATCCAAGGGCAGGGCGCGTACAGCCAGTTAAAGTTCGAAAGCGGCGTGCACCGGGTGCAGCGGGTGCCCGTCACCGAATCGGGCGGGAGAATCCACACGTCAACGGCAACCGTGGCTGTCCTGCCGGAGGCGGAAGAGGTTGAGGTTCAGGTGAATCCGAACGATATCGAGATGGACATCTATCATTCGTCCAGCGCGGGTGGCCAAAACGTGCAAAAAGTGGCGACCGCGATCAGGATCGTTCACAAACCTACCGGGATCGTCGTAACGTGCCAGGATGAGCGCAGCCAGCTTCAAAATAAAGAGAAAGCAATGCGGATGTTAAGGGCCAAGCTGCTGGAACGCGAACAGAAAGCCCGGACGAGCGAGCGTACGGACGCGAGGCGCGCCCAGGTGGGCTCGGGCGACCGCTCTGAAAAGATTCGAACATACAACTATCCTGACGGTCGCATTACGGATCACCGCATCGGATTCCAGGTGTTCAACATTCCGGCGGTCCTGGATGGCGGTCTGCAGCCGTTTGTGGATGCGCTGATCGCTTCGGATCAGGCAGAAAAGCTCAAAGACCGGGCGGACAACTAGATGATGACGCTCCACCCGCCGTCGACGGGGCTGATAGAGGAGGCTGTGGAGCGTTTGCGATCGGCCGGAATCGATCGGCCCGTTTTCGAAGCGCAGCTTCTGTTGGCGTTGGCTGCCGGGGTTACGCGCCTGGAGGTGTTGCGAGGAATCGACCAGATTCTGAATCCGGATGTACTCTGCAAGTTCCGGGAATTCCTTCAGCGCCGCTGTGTACGAGAGCCGCTGGCGTATATTCGGGGAAGCCAGGAGTTCTACGGTCTGGATTTTAAGGTTTCGCCGGCCGTCCTGATCCCCAGGCCGGAGACTGAGCCGCTTGTTGAAATTGCGATCGAACGATTGCGCACCGCGCCGCATCCGATGGTTGTCGATGTCGGGACCGGCAGCGGTTGCATCGCAATTTCCGTGGCCAAAGCGCTGCAGAGTGCGAGTGTCATCGGAATAGACACATCGGCAGAAGCGCTCGAGGTAGCCCGGGAAAACGCGTCGAAGCACGAAGTGTCGTCTCGCGTGCGGTTTGTGCGGTCCAATCTTGCATTCGCGATCGCAACGGAGTCCGTCGAAATGATCGTTGCGAATCCGCCGTATATTGCACCGGTAGACATCGACCGGCTGGAACCGGAGATCAGACGGTATGAACCAAGGATGGCGCTCGACGGTGGGCCCGACGGACTCGCCTTCCACCGCGAGCTTATAGTTTCCAGTTTACGCGCGCTGCGCCCCAGCGGGCGCCTTGCGGTAGAGATCGGGTTCGGGCAAGGGGATTGTGTCCGGGCACTGGTGACACGAGCGGGTTTATTAATTGAAGAGACCAGGCGCGATCTTGCTGGGATCGAGCGAGTGATTGTCGGGCAAAAGACGTGATGTTCACAATGACGGCAGCATGCCGCAATCGAAATCGAGGCAGCCTCTTTCGCAGGATTGGATCAGCGGCAATGTGCTGTGGTGTAATTGTTGCTGCGGCAACCGCGAGGCCGGAAGGTCGCGCGCAAAGGCTTTCCCTCGATGAAGCCCGCGCTTATCTGCTCAAGCTGATAAATCAAGACCGCGAGAGACAAGGATTGAAGCCCGTTCAGCTCGATCCGATCGCAACCGCCGCGGGACAGCGGCACGCTGAGGAGATGGCGGCGTTTAGGTTTCTTTCGCACTGGAACCGGGAAGGCAAGCTTCCGGACCATCGGTATACTGAAGCCGGTGGAAGAGACCACGTCGCGGAGAACGTCTACCTGACAATGCGTTATCGGGGTGATGAACCGCCGATCCCATTGCGGTTACAAGCCGAGTCGGAGTTCTCCAGCAGCGAGCTGGACGACATCGAGGAAGCCTACTTCAATGAGAGGCCGCCATATGATGGGCACCGGCGAAATATCCTCGATCCGAGACATACCCACGTTGGTCTGGCGCTGGCCCGCGCAACAAAAGGGGATTTGGCGTGGGTTCTGGCGAACACCATGGAG
>JBGPOG010000050.1:0-12936 GCA_041487935.1 Chthonomonadia bacterium
CGAGTGCGGAGTGCCCGAGGGCGCGCTGAACGTAGTCCATGGCGGCGGCGAGACCGGCGCGGCGCTGGCCAGGCACCCCGGCGTGGACCTGGTTTCCTTCACCGGATCGTGCGATGTAGGGAAAGAGGTTGCCCATGTTTGCGCCGATGGATTCAAGAGGGTTTCGCTTGAGATGGGCGGGAAGAACGCGATCGTCGTGATGGACGATGCCGATCTTGCGCTCGCCGTCGATGGCGCGATCTGGGGGGCATTCGGCACCAGCGGGCAGCGGTGCACGGCGTCGAGCAGGCTGATTGTTCACCAAAGCGTGTACAAACAATTCACGGATTTACTGGTTGCGCGCGCGAAGACACTACTCCTTGGTGACGGTCTTGAACCCGCGACCGACGTAGGGCCGGTAATCAATGAGACTCAGCTTCGCCGGATTCATGAATACGTCAGAATCGGGAAGGCTGAAGGGGCGAAAGTATTTTGCGGCGGCGGCATCTCAACTGAGGGAGATCTAAAGCATGGATGGTTTTACAAACCGACGGTCTTTGCGGACGTCGAGCCGGAGATGCGCATCGCCCAGGAGGAGATTTTCGGCCCGGTTACCTGTGTGATTCCCGCGCACGGCCTGGACGATGCGATCGAAATCGCCAACGGCGTCAAATATGGCCTTAGCAGCGCCATCTATACCGCGAACGTGAACCAGGCGTTCCGGTCGATGCGAGATCTGGACACCGGGATCGTGTATGTGAACGCCTCTACGATCGGGGCGGAAGTGCATCTGCCCTTCGGCGGGGTTCGCCAAACCGGGAACGGACACCGCGAAGGTGGCCATGTGCTGGACGCGTTTACGGAGTGGAAATCGCTGTATATCGACTACAGCGGAACGCTTCAGCGGGCGCAGATCGATACGTTTGGTTGACCGAGTAAAGCAACTTACACAACCTTTCTCAGTAAAGGTGCTGACTACACCGTCGTTCGATAGTTTCGAGTTATGATCTTCAAGTTGAGGCGAACGGTCCATATCTGTGGTTCTAAGACTGTTATTAGTATTATTCATAATTCCGGAAACAAATAGCTGACGCCTCATGTCAGTAGAAGTAATGTGCTTGGAATTAGGAGGTGGTGGCCCTTCAGTGTAAAAGACCATTGGACCGCAGAGACTCGGGATCGTGATCCTTGTTCATGCAGAGAAGAAGTTGGCTTCGCCGCTTTCAAGGAGGGTCTGAAATGAATCGCAAATCGGTATATCTGTCCATTGCATTGATGTTTGTATTCGGAACGGATTCACTACTACCATCGACAAGGTCGTTCGCAAGCGCAAGCGGGAGTGCCGCATGCATCCTCCTGAACCCAACCGATCAAAGTAGCCACACCCACAACGAGCTAATCTCGTTCTCCAGCACCTTCCATTCTGTCTCAATTTCCGGCGGTACTCCATATTCTCAGTGGTCGGCCGTTTGGTTGATGGAGCTAGAGGCTGACCCTAGTGTCCTGATCGATTATGACGACGCCGGGGGCTCCCCGTACCTGGACGGAAACGGATATTATATCCATCGCGCCCACAACACGATCTCGGGGACGCTCTCGGGTTCCAGGCAAATGAGCATCGGAACACATCATGCGCGAGCCAAGAGCCAACTCACCGCGGAACCGTCCGGCGGCGGCTCGGGAGTCAGCGCTCTCGCCACGAGTTCGGCCACCTACTACGTAATATATTGATGGCCGACATGTCCGCCCGAAACACTGTATTCGGGCGGACGTACCGTTTCAACGCATCACCACTGCGTACAGCTAAGCCGTTGAATTCGGCAAAGGATCGATAAGATCCACTTGAGTCGTTTCAACGCACGGAGCCCGAATATGCAAACGATTAAACCCTCGATGAGCACGCTTCTCTTTGTCGGCCTGGCAGTCGGAGATCTGCTTTCGGTCTCGGTCGGAGACACGCTCAACGTAACCGATAAGAAGGCGGATCCGCGGCTCGACAAGCTCGTAACCTTTTCCTCGCAGAAGGTCGCCGTCGGTGAGCTTCTGGAGGAGCTATCAAAGCAGACAGGCGTAAAACTAACAAACGGAGCGCGCGATGGTTCTGCAGATCCCCGGCTTACCATTGCCTTGAACAAGATTCCTCTGTTTTCAGCAATGGACGGTCTCTGGAGCGAGCTCAGCTACCGTAAGGGGGAATGGAGCTGGGTGCGATCTGGGAAATCGCCGGATTTCGAATATACTCTTATACGGCCGCTGGCCGCCCAACGATGGCCGGCAATGGTAGGTCAACAAATCCAGCAGGACTTCGAGCAGCTCGCCGAAGGGCTTTTCTCAGCGGCCGAGCTCCAAGGCGCTGACCGCAGGAAGATCATCGACACCGTAACCAAGGACATTCTGAAGTCACCCGGCAAGCTTGGAGACATTTACATGCGCGGCGACCGAATGTTCCGCGGGCTAAGGACTATGAGCCGAGTTCTCGACTCCGCCACGAAGGCGAAAGTCCTTCGAGGTCAGGAACTGCCAACGTTTGCTACAAGCGATCTTCCAGAAGAAAGCAAGCAGTTTGTGCATTCGGTCTGGGCTGAGTTCAAAGGGTGGCGGCGTGCCTCGGATGGGACGAACCAGCCGACTCCGGAACCCGAGCACGTCCGGTTTCGTACCGACCGTATCCCCGGCGACATTGTCCCCGTGCTCGTCATTGAGATGGACGGCATCGGCGGATACGGATATGCCGGGGGCGCGCCGCTTTCGGATCTTTGGGAGAAGAGGTTTCAGGATTTGTGGATGCTCGACGGAGATTCCACCAAGGCGTCGGCTAACGTAAATTCCCTCAAGAGTGAGACCAAGAAAGATGTGCCGGGAGGTTACCATCCCCAAGAGCAGCGTCTGATCGATCTAGCCAATACTAAAGGTCTGTCGTTGATCGCGCGCGCTTCGGACGAGGCAGCAGACTTCGGAGCATTCGATCAACTCCCCATCGAGACCACGCTCACAAACCTGCGCAAACTACGGCCTAGGCTCGATTCCAAGTGGCGTGGCAGTATTCTTTTGCTCGCTGCTCCGACCTGGATCTTTGAGGATCAACAGATCGCGCCTTGGCGGCTAATCAAGGAATGCCGAGCGGAGCGCGGCGCCGGCGGCAAGTGCTTTGCACCAAAGGACCTTTTCAATGCCGCGGACAAGCTGTCGCAGGACGAGCTATTGCTGTTGTATAACGACTATCCGGTCTTCCGGTTCGTCGCCCAGTTCCAGGCGCTCTTCGCACGATTGAGCCGTTCGCCGGACACCTATCTCGGCTTGCGCACTGAGCGCGGAGTCCCGCTGGAGACCGTGCTTCCCTACGTGGCGGCTTCCCCATTGTGGCCTCGGGAGAAGATCGACAACGCGCCAGGCCAGAAGCGATTTCGCCTGACGGTGCGCCCCACAGCAATGGGCCTCGACTATCGAATCGAGGTGCTCGCAGAAAACGGCGACCCGCTCGCGTTGTGGGGCCAAACCGACATTGCCGATGGAATCAGCAGGCCAACACGTGTGCATACGAGCAAGGATTCGAACTGACGCGATAGCGCCGGTAAAACGCGACGTAAATTAGCGTCGATTCTCCGGCTGAAGGCCGCAGTAGCGAGCAACCGCTCGTCGCTACGGCCTTTTATTCTCCATCGATGCTCGGCGCGTAAACTCCGTGGTTTGGCGTGGTGCAAGTGATGATCAATACCCCGATAGGCACGACATTGCCGTTCTGAGCGGTCTGTGTGCCGTCAGATAGGCTCACGCTGTAAGTTCCGCCTTCCACACAAATAACGGATGGATCCAACCCCAAGTCGCCAAGATTTGTCGTGAAATTATGGGTCGGAATGTTGCGCGCCCGGTACGCCTGTTCCGCCGTGGCAATCGTCTGCATGTTGGCTCGGCAGGTGGTCCTTTTCGTGCGGGTCACCGCGTCCAGATAAAGGGGCAATGCCACCGCCATTAAAATTGCAATAATTAATATCACTATCAACAATTCGACAAGTGTAAAACCTCTTGGTTTAGTTCTATATTGTCCCGTCATTTGCTTCGCGCTCCAACGCATCTTCGATTGTGCCCAATAGGGGCCCCCATATGGATGAACGTTAGAAGTAATTGCAAAACTCTTGCGAAACGAGCGAGTTGTCATCCCGAGCAAGTAATGTTGCGTGCAACACCTTGCAACTAATGACAAAACGCAGCAATTCCGTCATCCCGGAGGGATCTGCTTTTGACGTTTTGTCCTTAGGAGGTGCGAGGGATCTGTTTTTCGCCGTGGTTGCGGGCGATCTTTGTCTGTGAAAAGCAGATCCCTCGTACCTTGGGATGACAATACACGGACTTCTTGCAATTACCTCATTAGATTGCCGATTTTGGATATAGGGCTTAAGCCCAACAACCGCGAATTGCACAACGTGGCCGATTGCCGCGCATACCAGTTGTTCCACGTTGGTTGGAGATGCTTCCAAGTGTTCTTTCCAGATTGTTGCGGGCGAAAGCTTTGGGCGCTTACGGCACGTACCGGCCAAACATCTGCAAGAGAGCTAGGGACCAAGCTGCCAGGGTCGCGTCGAAGCGCAGGCCGTGCCCGCTCCCAAATATTCCGCTCTGTGATTCAGGTAGAATCAGCCGGTGACCCGAGGCCGGCGCTGCCGTTGCAGGAATTACGCTCTGGACACTGGAATCACGTTTAGCAACTGGAGTGCTCATCGCGCCCACTTTGGTGCGTTGCGAGCCTTCATAAATATCTTCATGTCTACTCAAGAGAAAAGAAAACTCTTCTCCGCGGGCGAATGGCTGACCCTTGCCGGGATGGGATTGTCAGTTTTGAGTGCCGCGCTGATCTGGGGAACGGCCTCTCCGGAGGTGCTCGCTCCCGGCGCGGTAAGCGCGGTTTATCGGAGCCGGTTTACACGCACCGAGGCCGGGTTCGACATCCAGATCGGTTTCATGCGCGTTGGATGGGTCGTGGTCATTTGTGCTGTCATTTGCGGCGCAATGTTGCTCTTTGACCCCGGCGCTCGCGAGAAGAAAGTATTTTTGGTCCTGCAGTGCTGCCTGGCGGCTGCGGTGCTTGGTCTGGCGGCGCTTCACGCAGGGTTATATCCAGGGGTAATTCTTGCTGGAGCCGGCGGAGCGCTGTTGCTTTGGGGCGCGATCCTGCGGTATCGCTAGAGGAGCGTTGAAATGAAAGCAGTCGTCATGGCTGGCGGGGAAGGAACGCGGTTGCGGCCGTTAACCGCGCACCGCCCCAAACCGCTTGCTCCCGTGCTCAACAAGCCCATCATGGAGCACATCATCGTGCTGCTGAAGGAGCATGGGATCACGGAGATCGTCGTCACGCTGCACTACCTGGCGGATGAGATCGAGGGCTTTTTCGGCGACGGCTCGGAGTGGGGAGTTAAGCTAATCTATTCGGTAGAGGACACCCCGCTGGGAACCGCCGGAAGCGTAAAGCAGGCGGAAGAGCACCTTATCGACGACACTTTCATTATCGTCAGCGGCGACGCCCTGACGGATATCGATGTCACGAAAGCGATCCAGTTTCACGAGCGAAGAGGGTCGATCGCCACCATCATTCTTTCGCACGTGGACAATCCCCTCGAATTCGGAGTCGTAATTACGGACGAAGAGGGAAGGATTCGCCGCTTCCTGGAGAAGCCGAGCTGGGGCGAGGTCTTTTCGGACACCGTGAATACGGGAATGTATATCCTGGACCCATCGGTATTCGATTACATGGAGCCCGGTCGGAGCTATGACTGGAGCCAGGACATCTTTCCGCAGATTCTCAAGGAAGAGAAACCGCTTTATGGCTACGTCATGCCGGACTACTGGTGCGACGTGGGCAACCTCAACCAATACCGTGAGGCGCAATACACGGTCCTTGACGGCCGGACCAAGGTTACGATGCCCGGGCTGGAGCGCGGGGGAATCTGGGTGGGCGACGGCTCCGAGATCGCCCCGGACGTCCAAATCGTGTCTCCTTCACTGCTTGGGCGGAATGTCAAGATCAGTTCCGGCGCCGTGATCGGGCCGTACGCGGTGATTGGCGACAACGCCATCATAGAAGAGAATGTAATTATTCATCGCAGCGTGCTCTGGGACAACGTCTATGTCGGGGCTGGCTCCGAGCTGACGGCGTGTACGGTTTGCGCGCACGTCATGATTCAACGCGACTGCAAAATTCATGAAGGCGCTGTAATCGGAGAACGCTGCCGGATCGAGCGTGAGAGCACAATTCGCACTCAGATCAAGCTCTGGCCGGATAAGGTCATCGAGGCGGGTTCGACGGTAACGATGAGCCTGATATGGGGGCAGAAGTGGCTCGGGGCCCTGTTCCGCAACCTGGGCGTGATGGGGATTGCGAATATCGAGATCACCCCCGATTTTGCCACGAAACTGGGCGCTTGTTACGGCGCTTATCTGAAGCGTGGATCGACCGTTATTACGGCTCGAGATTCGGGGCTTGCCGCGCGAATGATCAAGCGGGCCATCATCTCGGGACTTATGTCGGTCGGCTGTGACGTGCTGGACATGCGCTCGATGCCTTTGCCCATAACGCGGCATACGATTCGCGGCGCAAACGCCGGCGGCGGAATGTACGTTCGCATCGCGCCGCACAATCCTCGACTGCTGCTGATCGAATTTCTCGACCAGGATGGCGTCTATCTCTCGAAGACGGCAGAGCGCAAAGTCGAGACGATCTTCTTTCGTGAAGATTATGGCCGGGCCGATGTCGAGCAGATCGGAGACCTGGAATTTGCCTCCCGCAGCGTAGAGCAGTACCATGAGAGCTTCTACCGGCACATCGACTCCGAGCCTATCATCCAGCGGCGCATGAAGGTTGTTGCGGATTTCACTTTTGGACGTGTCGCGAGCGTTTTTCCTTCGGTTCTGGGAAAACTCGGATGCGACGTGATCGCTCTGAACGCCTATGTCGACGCGTCAAAAGCGCCGAAGACTGTCGAGGCTCGCGCGGCGCTGCTGCCGAACCTGGCGCAGATCGTTCAGATGCTCAAGGCCGATCTTGGAGTAATGTTCCAAAATGATGGGGAACGGCTGACCCTCGTTGACGAGACCGGGCGAGTGATCGAGGGGAACGACCTGTTGGCAATGTTCGCCGTGATGGTTGCCCGCACACATCCCCGCGCCAAGATCGCCGTTCCGGTTACCGCGCCAGGCAGTATCGAGCCTTTGGTCGCCCTGCACGGAGCGAGCATCCATCGCACGAAGACAGATGTCCGCTCCCTCATGGCTACCGCGGCAGGAGCCGAAAAGAGCACTCCTCATGCCGACTTTGCCGGCGACGGAAACGGCGGGTTCATATTCAGCGCGTTCCAACCGGGCTTCGATTCGATGTATGCCTTCGGCAAACTCCTGGAGATGCTTGCGGTAACCGGGCTGAACATCGGTGAGATTGCAAGGGAGATCCCGCCAACAACGGTTGCCAAAGCCGAGGTCCGCTGTCCCTGGGAGGTCAAGGGACGGATTATGCGCGAGCTGACGAAGGAAGCAGAGGACGCGGGACGCGTGGAGCTGATCGATGGAATCAAGATTTACTCAGACCACTCCTGGTCGCTGGTTTTGCCGGACGCGTCCGAGCCGTACTTCCACGTCTACGCCGAAGCGGAAACGATGGACGAGTCGCAAAAGCTGGCGCAGAAGTATGTACACAGGATAGAAAGTCTTCGGGGATAAAAGCGTTGAAAAGGCAATTAAATTGGACGACGAAGTCGAAGTAGAGATTTGCTGCGATATTTTGCTGGATGCAATCAACAGCGGCGGTCTGGAAGTCGTGGAGGCAAAACCGGGGCAGTATTGCGAAGTTGTGCCGGATTCCGCAGGCAAATCCGGTATCGCCATCAACTACTGCCCATTTTGCGGCGCGGCGAGACCTTATCTCATTCAAAACAATCCCGATCCGGTAAAGGAATGAAATCATTGGCAAAGATTATTGTCTCCGCCGGCTTGGCCGGCGTTCTGCTCCTTTCTTGCACCATTGTTCCCAGCAATGCCCAGAGGACGCTCGCCGAGCGCCTCGGATATAAGGCTACCGACAAGATTCTGATCGTAAACGGCGACGACATTGGGATGTGCCATACGGGGAACCTGGCGGCCATCGACTGCATGGAGCACGGGTTGATGACATGCGGCACGATCATGGTTCCCTGCCCCTGGTTTACGGAGATTGCGCGGTACGCGAAGGCGCATCCGAAGAGGGACTTCGGGCTCCACCTGACGCACACCAGCGAGTGGCAGGTCTATCGCTGGGGACCGGTGGCAAGCAAGAACGACGTGAAGGGGCTGCTGGACCCGGAAGGCTATTTCTGGCGCGACGACGGCGACGTACACAAGCGCGCGACGCCGCAGGAGGCCTATATCGAAGCCAAGGCGCAGATACAAAAGGCGCTGGCGGCGGGGATCGACGTCACTCATCTCGACTCGCATATGGGCACGATGCAGCTCGATCCGCGCTTCCATGAGATGTACGTCAAGCTCGCGCTCGAATTCCACCTTCCGCTGAGGATGGGTTCACAGTCGACCATGGAGAAATTCGGCGCGGGCCAGGTGCGCAAGCAGGTGGCAGGTCTCGGAATAGTCTTCCCGGATTACTTGATTCACGAGGAGCGCGACGGTCCGGGCCCCAAGAAAGAGTTGTGGATGAATATTCTTCGCAGCCTGAAGCCGGGAGTCACCGAGCTCTACATTCACGCGGGGCTGCGCACCGATGAAATGAAGGCGATACCGGCTCGTGGGAGGTTCGGGCGACCGAGCACGACCTGTTTACCACGGATCCCGACGTACGTAAGCTTATAGACGATCTGCACATTATCCGGATTGGATACCGGCCTCTTCGCAACCTGCAGCGGAAAACCAAGGCTGTCGCCATGGAAAATTGAAATATCCGAGACTTAACGGTGTTTAGCTGCGTATTGGAGGTGGCGAAATGTGATGCGCGATTCGCGGATCGTGACCCTCCCCCACAACGCGCTGTGGACCACGCATCACCTTTCGCGTTGCCGCTTTGACTCAACCCACTGGGCGTGCTATAATTCGCCGACAGGAGGAACCCCATTGAGATCGAATATCGCCGCCCTGGTGCTTGCCGGATTTCTGCTTACCACCAACGGAGTCAAAGCCGACGCGCCGGCCCGCGTGCTGGCATACCAGATGAAGCCGGGCCAGACCCAAAGATACAAGCTTACTGCCACCATTAAGGCGAACATGCCGTTTCTTGAGAGCATTACACCGGTCGACCTGGACGTCGTGATTAGCCTTGTTTATCTCGCTACTCCCAAAACCCTTTTGGCCGACGGGACTTCCGACGTCGAGTGCAAAGTCGACTCTGTAGACGTAACACTCGCGACCATCCCGTTTCCCATCGCGGTGGAGGACGTTCAGAAGATCCTGAACCAGACGATAACTATAGCCCAATCCGGGGAAATCAAGAAGGCCGGCGGAGGAGGACCGCCTCCCATCAATGTCAGCATTCCGGGTGTCGATCCAACTCGGCTCTATGCTCTGCTCTACCCGGTCGTCTTTCAGCAACGGCCCGTAAAGCCGGGGGACACCTGGTCGTTCAAGAGCAATCTCCTTGCCGGCGAAGGCGCCGCGCCATCTTTCAAGGCGACTATTCTTCCGCCGCAGGATGGTGATACGGAAGGCGTCACGCGGCTACGTGAAACGCTCTCGATGAAGGTGGATCAGAAGCTCGATGGGGATAAGAAGCCGGTCGTTGGAAATAAGCCCGTTCACCGTACCCGCAAAGGCGCCATCGAGGGTGAGGGAGACCTCCAGTTCAGCGCTTCGGAGGGACGATTTACGAAGAGCGTCGTCAAGTTGAAGGCGAATATCGTGGAGAAGTTGCTCGGCAAGCCATCAAAACCGGATGAGCCCAAAGAGGTCACCAGCAAGGTAGCTGCCACCGTGACCGTCGAGCTCCAGCCGGAAACGACGGCTGACGGCAAATCGGGCGAAAAGCAGGCCTCTAAATGAGTGCAACTCGGAGATTTGCCTTTGCGGCTGCTTTGGCCCTGGTTTCTGTTTTCAGCGCGCCGGCGTGCCGCTCGGACGATATCTATCGTCTCCAACGAGTCCCAAAGGTATCCGACACGGACAAATACCGATTTGACATCCAGGTGGAAGGCCAGCGGGGGGAGGGCGGCGCCGTCAATGTAGTAGTCATGATTACGACGACGGAGGCCGTTAAGGAGCTCAAGTCGAACGGCTCCTATGTTGTCTTGACGACGATCGACTCGGGAACGATCAAGGTAATGGGCGCGGACCGGCCGTTTGCAGGAGCAGGACAGGCTTTGACCGTTACCTTCGACAAAGGCGGCGCGGCAATCCGCAAGGAAGGCAACGGCGGGGGACCGCTCGTGGAGGCGATTCTCGACTTCGCCCGATTCAATCTAATCCCCGACGAGGGCCTTAAGCTTGGCGAAGAGCGAGCTGTGGAGCGGCAATCGGGCAAGGATAATAAGCAGTCCGCCGCTGGCACTGTAACCGCCGTTTCGGTTGAACGCCCGGGGCCTGAGATCAAAGTCCAGACCGTCAAGGTGAAGAGTGCCGGCGACATTACTCAAATCGCGCCAACGGGTCCGCAAAAGATCCACATCGAATCGGTTGCGTTTATCGAGCCGAACACCGGGCGGCTGTACAAGAACGAGGGAAAAGCGACGGCGCCAATGATCGGCCCGCTAAAAAACTGTACCATCACGTTCAAATTGAGCCGCGTCGCGAATGGCGATGCAGATAAACAGTGAACCCAACAAACACAAGACACGAGGAGAATCCGATGCGCAAGGTATTTTTGCCCGTTGTATTATCGATCGTCGCGTGCGCCGCCAGTTCGTTTGCAGCGCTCGCCGAGGACAAACCGATTACTCTTTCCCGGACGCTGAAGGCCGGCCAGGTTATCCGCTATAAGGCCAGCTCCACGTTTACGATCAACATGAATGGGTCAGATGCGGAAGGAACTGTAACTGATACGGAGCGCACCACGGTCAAGGAGGTTAAGGACGGCGGCGATCTCGTCCTTGAAGTTGTGTCTGAAGGCGCGCACATAACTGTCGCCGGAATGGAAATCGACCGTCCCATGGGCGATCCCGTTCTCCATACGCACGATAAGCAAGGGAAGCTGACCAAGATCGGCGCTCCGCCGGAAGGTACGATAACATCGCCTGAGGTGACGCACCTCCTGGCGATCTTTAACTGGACCATCTTCCCGGAGAAGCCGGTGAAGCCGGGCGACTCCTGGGAAGCGGAATTCGACAATCCGGCGGTCAAAGGTAAGAAAGTTACCGTTAAGACCACATTCGTCGGCATTGAAAAAGGCGATAAGGCCGATCTCTGGAAGATCAAATCGGTGGCGACCGCGGAGAGCGGTGTCGACAACGGTAAGATCGAGCACGAAAACGTGTCGTGGATCGATCCGGCGCAAGGCGTCGCGGTCAAGTACGAAACCACCCAGAAGAACGTGCCGACCATGTACGGTCTCTTCACGTCCACACGTAAGGCAGAGCTGGTTAAAGAGGACAAGAAATAGTCCGATCCGCGGCAATGAGGCATTTTTAATAATGAAAATGCAATGCGCGCTCGCAGCCGCGCTGGCACTTTCTATTACGCCTGCAACCGATTCCGGCCGACCGGCCGGAATCTATACTTTGCGATACCGTTTTGCACCGGGACAGGTCGATAGCTACACCTTCAAACTCGGCGTTCGGACCGACACAGGCGGACAAAGGTCTTCCACTTCCGGCGCGGCTTCCGATGTCGTCAAAGTCCTTCGAGTGAATCCGGACGGGAGCGCCCTTGTTTCGAACGTCATGCAAGGATTTCATTTGTATGGCTCATCAGGCGGCAACATGGAAAGCAGTCTTCAGTATACGCTTAACCCGTTGGGACGGACGAAGTCTATCAACAAGCCTCCGAAGAAGCTGGGTGGACGCACGTTCGTGGACCCGGAATCACTCCTGCGAATCGCCACACTTCTGCCTGAAAAGCAGATCCGGCTGGGTGAGTCCTGGACCAACTCAGTTCCGAATCCATTCGTGGGAGGAGGCAAGGTCGCCGTCCGAAGCACCCTATTTCGGGAGGAACTCGTGGGGGCAACAAAGACGGTCCGCATTCATCAAACGCTGGCGATTCCCATCGCGATGGGAATGCAGGCGCCAGGCGATAAGAAGTTTGTGCGCGTCAAGGGAATGTTGAAGATCAACACCGCTTCGAACTTCGCTCCCGGCGCCGGCAAAATCATCCGCTCGAATACGCTGGGGTCCTGTACATTCGTATTTGACGACGTGAAGAAAAACCAGAAGGCCAAAGAGGCCGAGGCGTTCAAACTTGGGATCGACGTGAGTTTGGAATTGAAGTAGCGTGATGTTACGTAGAAAGCTCGAAGGGCAGGTCATCGCGATTGCCCCATTCGTTCCATGAGCCGTCATAGTTCGCGAGATTCTCATACCCCAACATCGAGAGGGCGAATAGCGCCGAAGTCGCCGCGACTCCGCCATTGCAGTAGGCAACTATCTGTTTTTCCGGGGTGACGCCACGATGTATAGCTGCCGATTCGAGATCCGATGGTGTAAGGAATCTTCCATCCTCAGTAAAGAGCGCTTCTCGGGGTAGGTGCACCGCGCCTGGAATATGTCCGCCATGTAGCCCTCGCCGGATTCGACCGGCGTATTGGCCTTCGTCGCGGGCATCTACCAGCAGCATTGTGCGAGTTTCAAGGCTCTGAAGGACTTCGGCTGCTGTGCGGCGCCACTGGGCGCGGACATGCGGTGTGAAGATTGCCGTTGTTGTCGTTGGCGGGGCGCTCGAGGTCGGAAGCCCTTCCGAAAGCCACTCTTGCCAGCCTCCGTCGAGCACGCGAACCGAATCGTGGCCATAGTATTTGAGCACCCACCAGAGACGGGTGGCGAATTGTGAAGCAGGATGGTTGTCGTA
>JBGPOG010000051.1:0-12862 GCA_041487935.1 Chthonomonadia bacterium
AACCGCATCGCGCGAAATACCTTGACCATCCCATCGCCTTCCAGCAAGCAGCTTCCGGTGCATTTGTAGAAGATCATGTTGAGGACGGTCGGCTTCTTGCCCAGCAGATCTCCAAGCCTGGCCTTCTTGCCAAGTTCGTCTGTGAAGACGGCATCCATTGGGACCTGTGCGTTGAGTTTGGGATCGATCCCAACATCGCGCTTCTGGTCCACGGGCTTGCCCGGTTTAGGCTCGTTCATCTGGGCGAATGCCGGCAACGAATAGAAGCTAATTGCCAGCGCGATCATAATTCGGTTTGTATTCTTAACGTTCATCTTGCTTTGTCTTTTCGCTCGGACTCAAGTCCGGCGCTGGGTGGCCTCTGGCCGAGTGTCCACCTTCGTGGACACGTAATTCACGGCGTTGGTTTAGATGTGCTCGTTTGTCCCCTGACTGGAAGCGCGTGGCGCTGGAGCGTAAGATCCATCGCGCGATCGACCGGAATTGTGAACGTTCTCGCATTCCGGTCTTTCCAGTCCACCTTCTTGACCTTCTCTTCTTCCTCCTGGCGGAAATTCCGAATCTCCAGCACGGGATTTGGCTGGACCGTCGGATTCGGATCCGGCGGGAGGCGCCGCGCGATGGCCGGCCCGCTGTCTGCGCGCGGCGCTTTTGCAAGAGCGAGAAATCCCCAATAAAGTCCTGCCGTCACGAACGAAGTTACGCCGATAAAAACGAACAGCCTCGTAATCCAGCCAACGATCGCCCCAAGGTCGATGTCGCGCGTCTCGTAGCCGAGCTTATCCAGGTAGTCGGTCTTGGAATCCATGTTCTCGGATTTACGCATGTTCCAGGACCTCATGCGGAACTGTCTCGTAACGCGGAAGAAGCGGCGCTTTCGTTACCATCACCGTGAATGTCGTAAACCAGACCCCACCGACCGCAAGGAAGGCGGGTATCGCGACCCAATAGCTCGACAATGGCGCTCCGTGTGCCCCAGCCTGGAAGAACGGCACGATCGTCCAGAAGTGATCCAACACCCTCATCGAAATGATCAGAATGGCAACTAGCCGCAGAAGGTTCGGGTTCCGCTTGGCGTTCCCGGAAAGCAGGAACAGGAACGGTGCAAAGAACTCGAAGCAGACGAGAACCGTGCCGATAATCAGCCACGTGCCCTGCATTCTCTTCAGGAAATAGATGATCTCCTCCGGCAGGTTGCCCGAATAGATGATCAAGAACTGGCTGAGCGAGAAGTATCCCCAGAACATCGTCAGCGCGAGCATCACGTTTCCGAGGTCGCGGGTGACGACCGGTGTAATCACGTCCGAATACGGTTTCTTGTCCTTAAGGCTCGTAACGATGATGGTGAGCAGCGCCATTGCGCCAAGGCCCTGGCAGATTACGAACCAGAAGCCATAAATCGTCGAGAACCAATTTGGATCCAGGGACATGACCCAGTCGGTGAACGCGAACGTCACGGTCAAGACATAGACCACCACTCCGGGCGATGCGATGTTGCTGCGCTTGTCCGTTTCCCGGGCATCGCCGGACTCGTCCTGGCTGTGCGACGACTTTCGCAGAACGCTGGAAAATACCAGCCAGACCGCAAAGTAAAAGATGAATCTTGCATAGAAGAACCCGGGCGTGAGCCACCAGCGCTTGAACCAATCATACGAAGTCCAGTGATGGTCCGGATTGGCCCATGGATAGAGCGTCTGCATCGAGAGCGCGATCGGGATAAATAGCAGCGCAATTACAATCAGATTAACGGGTCCGCTGCCGGCTTCCGCGAGACGCAGGATCGGTTTCACCCAATTGCTCTTGATCATATGATGGAGCAGTGTAACAGCATAACAGCCGAGCGTAATGCTGATCCAGAATACCCATGCGAACAGGTAACTCTGGAGCGCAGCCTCGTGGCTGCCAAGATAGCCGGCCGCAAACAGCGCCCAGCCAATCACGGCAACCGCGATTGCAAGGCCGTTCAGCTTCTTGAACGAAGTTAGCGCGTCGCCGCTCATCAGTGCTCCGCCCCGCCTTCCGCGGGCATTTTCGTTGGATTCAGCAACTGCTCCATGCCGCCCGGCGGAAGATCCGATTCCTTGGCGTTCTGGCTAAATTGCAACACCCGGACGTAAGCGACGATACGCCAGCGGTCTTTCGGATCCGGAATCCGGGCAGCGTAGCTGAACATTGTGCCGAATCCATGGGAGATCACGTCGTAGAAGTGCCCCACCGGCGCTTTCCTCAATGATTCTGTATGGTAGTTCCCGGGATGGCGGCGGACGGCAAATCCGCGCTTTGCGATCATGCCGTCGCCATATCCCAGCGCCCCGTGGCACGGCGAACAGAAGATGTTGAACTTCTCCTGGCCGATTTTCAGGTCGTCCTTCGTAATCTCGAACGGAAACTCTGTAGTCAGCTTCTTGCCTCGAAATCCCGTATGGAGCTCGTCGTCCGTGAAATAGGTCTCGCGCGCAACGGTGCCCTTGATGAGCGGCCGCGCGGTCTGCTCATCCACAAAGAAATCGCTCTGCTGGAGCGGCTTATGGACCTTCGGCTGAATCCACATGTCGTCATGGCAGCCCGCCAGGGCAAGCAATGCCGCGAATGTGGAAACCGCCAATATTGAGTTGTTCAGCCGTTGGCGCATTTCAGGCTCTACGATTCCACTTCCGCGACGTTTTCCGGACCCAGGCTTTGCAGGAAGTGGCGGGTTTCCTCCAGGTCGAATTGCGTGTCGTTCGATTCGATGCACAGGAAAAACCTGTCCTGGGAAGCCAGGTCGAAGTTCGGTGCGTTAAAAATCGGATGGTATGGTTTCGGCAGTCCGTTCATGCCGATGATTGCGCCGAATACCGCAAAGAACGCCGCGGAAAGTACCGTACACTCGAAAGTAACCGGCAAGAAGGCCGGCCAGGGAACCAGCGGACGCCCGCCGACGTTCATCGGGTACTCGACCACGTTGAGATAGACCTGCAGCCCATATCCGATCCCGGCGCCGAGCAAGCCTCCAATGAAGATCAGCCAGGGCACGAGATTATCCTGGAAGCCAATTGCCTCCGACAGGCCGTGGACTGGAAACGGCGTGTAGGCGTCCATCTTGCGGTAGCCGGCCTCGCGAGCTTTGTGCGCCGCGACCACGATCTCCTCCGGATCGGAGAATTCCGCGACCATGCCATATACGGTTTTCGTTTCTTCGGCGTGATACATGAATGTCGTCTATGTCGCAATATCGGGCGACCACGCAAGGCCGCCTCTGCAATTTACAAATCTATTCGTGCGCCGACGCGGCCTCTACCACAACATGCTCTTTGCGGCCCGATATCGCGTGGCCTTCCTGCTTGTGCAGGAGATCCTTCATTTCGAAAATGTTGATCATCGGAACGAACCTGACGAACAGGAACATCAGGAACGTAAACAGTCCGATGGTGCCCAGGAATGTTGCCCAGTCCCAGATCGTCGGAGTGTACATGCCCCAGGCCGAAGGCATGAAGTCGCGATGGAGGCTGGTAACGACGATAATGAACCTCTCGAGCCACATCCCGATGCTGACGATCACCGATACCGCGAACACAACCGGAATGCTGTGCCTCATCCGCTGGGACCAGAGAATCTGGGGCGTGAGCCCATTACAGACGATCAGCGACCAGTAGAGCGGAGCGTACGGCCCGGTCATGCGGTTGTGGATCATGAACATTTCATACTTGTTGCCGCTGTAGTAGCCGTAAAAGGCTTCCGTTAGGTATCCATAGAAGACCACCATCCCGGTACCGAGCATGAACTTGGCCATCCAATCGATGTGCTTCATGGTGATCAGGTCTTTAAGGCCATACCAGGCTCTGATCGGGATCGCTAGTAAAAGTACCATTGCGAAGCCGGCGTAGATGGCGCCCGCTACGAAGTAGGGCGGAAAGATGGTTGTGTGCCAGCCGGGAACTATGGAAATCGCAAAGTCGAAGCTTACGATGGTATGCACCGAGAGCACCAGAGGGGTCGAAAGGCCGGCAAGAATTAGATAAGCGGACTCGTAGCGGAACCAGTGCTGGTTGGATCCCCTCCAGCCCATGGCCAACGTGCCGAAGAGGTATTTGAGCCACTTGGGTTTTGCGCGGTCGCGCATGGTGCCGAAGTCCGGGATCAACCCGACGAACCAGAAGAGCGCGGAGACCGTTATGTAGGTCGTTACCGCGAAGACGTCCCAGACAAGCGGGCTGCGGAACTGAGGCCACATTCCCAGAATATTCGGACCAATCGGCATCAGCCAGTAAGCAACCCACGGCCTTCCGGTGTGTATTAACGGGAAGATACCGGCGCACATAACTGCAAAGAGGGTCATTGCCTCCGCAAATCGGTTGATCGAATTGCGCCACTGCTGGCGCATCAGCAGAAGGATAGCGGAAATGAGTGTGCCCGCATGGCCAATTCCGATCCACCAAACGAAATTGATAATCGCAAATCCCCAACCGACGGGGATATTGATGCCCCAAATTCCAGTACCTCGTACGATAAGGTATGTCACCGCCAGCATGAGCACCTGGAGCAGTCCGAATGCGATGCCGAATACGACGTACCATTCCAGCGGGTGTTTTTTCCGCTGGTCGATGACCACCGATTCGATCTTCGTCGTGATCGATTCGAAGGTCTGCTTGCCGCCTATGAACTTTTCGGCCCCGTGGTTCTGCAAGCTGCTCACTCCGTCGATATCTCAGGATTTGGGTTTCGGATTTTGGCCATGTACGTGGTGCGAGGGCGCGTGTTCAGATCCGCCAGGAGTGTGTAGTCGTGGTCCTGCCGCTTCGCCTTGGAGACCCGGCTATTTGCGTCGGCAATATCGCCAAAAATGATCGCCTGCGTTGGGCAGGCCTGCTCGCACGCGGTGACGACCTCGCCGTCCTTGATGTTTCTCCGGTCTTTCTTGGCTTCGATTCGTGCCGCATTGATGCGCTGGACGCAATAGCTGCACTTTTCCATGACGCCCCGGCTGCGCACGGTGACATTCGGGTTGTTCAAAAGCTTGAGCGGCGCAGCTTCCTGGCCAAGCTCGTTCACATCGTGATGGTTGGCGTAGTTCAGGAAGTTGAACCGGCGAACCTTGTACGGGCAGTTATTGGAGCAGTACCGCGTGCCGACGCAGCGGTTGTACACCATCTGGTTCAGGCCTTCGTGGCTATGGGTGGTCGCCGCCACCGGGCAGACCGGCTCGCAAGGCGCCCGCTCGCAGTGCATGCACGGCACCGGTTGGAAGACCACCTGCGGATTCTCGAGATCTTTGCCTTTGAAGTAACGATCTATTCGGATCCAGTGCATCTCACGGCCGCGCGAAACCTGGTCTTTACCAACGGTGGGTATATTGTTCTCGGCCTGGCAAGCGACCACGCAGGCGTTGCAGCCGATGCAGGTCTGCAGGTCGATCGACATTCCCCACTTTGCGCCTTCCCAATCGCGATAGGTATCCGGCTCGCGGAAGAGCGTGTCGTATTCAGGCGGATTTTCTTCTTCGTCCGGCTCCGTCAGCTTCGGATTCTTGATGAAGTCTTCGATCGTCCGAACGCGCGCCAACTCGCGATCCAGCATCTCGATGCTGTTGTGATAATGGGTGCTGAGAAGATCGTATTTTTCTCCGGTAGGTGAAACCTTTAGGCCGCCGCTGAACCAGGGCGCTGCAGAGGTTCGGAGGGGATAAGGATTGAAGCCATGGTCGGCGCCGACCAATCCGGTCTTCGTTCGGCCATAGCCCACGTGGACCGTCACCGAGTTGGCTGCGTGTCCGGGAAGGATGTACACCGGCATTTTAAGCTTTCGATTGCCGAGCGACAGTTCGACCATCGAGCCGGTCGCCTGGTCGGGGCGGTCCGCCGGACAAAGCTTCAACTCTGTTGCCGTAGCCGGGCTCATGATAGCGGCATTATCCCAGACGAGCTTGGTAACCGGCTTCGGCAGCTCCTGGAGCCAGGCGTTATTGGCCCAGCGGCCGTCGCCAAGCGTGGGATCGAGGCGGAAATTGATTTCGAGGCCGGAGCCTGCGCTCACCGGTTGCGGAAGACGGCTGGCGAGGCTTCCCTGTATCGTAGCCTGCACTTCTTTAGCGGCAGATCCGTCGACGAAACCTTGATACAACGTCTTGCGCCACCAGGTATCGAAGTCTCCGGCTCCGCCGAGCGCTTTCCAGGATTCGCGTAGGATGTCGTAACCGGGCAGCGGCTTATCGTTCAGTGCGGCCATCACCTCATGAGCCGATTTGGAAACGTAGAGCGGCTCGATTAACGGCTGGACGATCGAAGCGGTGCCATCGAATGCGCGGGCATCGCTCCAAGCCTCGAGGAAATGCGTGTCCGGCACGTGCCAGTCGCACAGCGCCGCGGTTTCATCCGCATAAATTCCGTGGTAGACCTTGAATCGCACTCGCCTGAGCGTATCGGCAAACGCAAAATCCGCCGGGGCGGTAAATGCCGGATTGCTGCCGCCAAGAATGAACAGAGCCTGAACGTGTCCGGCATGAATGTCGGCGAGGAGATCGTTAAGCGAAGCGACGTGCTCCACCGCCTCAGCTTCGACCGGCTCCGTGTACACGACCGTCTTTCCGACTGCCCCAAGCTTTTCATTGATCGCGTGGCACAAAGCGTGAACCGACGGCGGCTGTTGCTCGCCGGGTACGACGAGACTCTCGCCCGGATGCGCGTTCAGGTCCTTCACAGCAGCGGCGATCCAGGGGGGGGCGAGCTTGGTCGTTGGCGCGCTCGATCCGACGTCTATGCCGAGCCCTTGCGCAATCGAATATGCAATCGCCTCGATGTCCGAAGACTTCGCCGGAAGGCGATGATCGGCCAAGGCGCCCGTAAGCGTCGGCATCGATTCGATCGCGTAGAGCCGGTTGATCTCACGCGTTCCCTTGCGGACGCGGCGGCCATTCGTGAAATCTCGCGCATAGCGAACGCTCCCGGGCATCGTCATCAGGAAGTCCGAGTCCAGCGAGAGGACCCGCGCAGCTTTGTCGAACTTATAAACCACGTTTACCGGGCTGCCGAGCGCCAGCCTGGCGCCGGCCTTGACGTTATCGGCGCTCGACGTGTCGTACTGGTGCCACTCTGCGTTCGGGTACTTCGTTAGAAATTCACGAATCTGTGCGGCGAGTGTCGGAGAGGTTACTGTCTCCGTCAACAGCCTAATGCCGGCCCCCTTTGAAGCTGTCTGTCCTTCGAGCGCTTTGCTCGTGGCCGCAAGGAAATCGTCCCAAGTACTTGCGACGGCGACGTTTGTGATCGCTCGCGCACGGTCGGGATCGTAAAGGGTGTGCATCGCGGCCTGCATGAAGGCATTTGTCGCGCCCAGGCTCGCGGGGTGGCCGGGATTGCCTTCGATTTTAGTTGGCCGGCCTTCATGGCTCTCGACCAGAACACCGTGGGCGTACCCGCCAAGGCTGATTGCGGTCGCGTAAGTAAGCGGCTTGCCCGCAATGACTTCTTCCGGCGCCTTCACGTAGGGGACGATCTTATCCTGTGGGAGAATCCGGCACCCGGTTAGCCCTGCCAGGGCCAGCGACGATCCCATCAGCGTCAGGAACTGTCTGCGATCGAGTTCTAGCAGGGTGGCGCGGTGAGGGAATTCGTCGTCTACGAACCGCTGGAATTCGTCGGTGCCAGCAAGCTCTTCCAGGCTGCGCCAGTACTGCGCGCCATCCTTGCCTTGTAGCTTGCTCCGCATGGAATCCAGGTTATGAGGTTGTTCGTCGTGATCGTGCATAAATCTCTTGTTGACAATCCTTAATTGTCAATTTTCAATTTTCAATTTCATCTTCCGGCCTTCATTCTTCATCGATGGCAAACCCAGCAGTCCGTCAACTGATCTTTCTTGATGTGGTAGTACTCCATCAGTTCCTTGCCCTTTTCGACTCTTTCCGCGGAGGGCTTATAGTCTTGATCGTAGAGCAGCCGCTCATCATCGGGATCGAGTTTGTGCGGTAGGTTGGACTGTCCTTCGCGATATATGTCGAGGGCAGTGCCCGGCTTGCGGAGGTATCCTTCCGGATTGCGGTGGCACTCCAGGCACCACGACATAAAGAACGGCTTGCCTTTGGCAGTCAGGTTCATCTTTTCGATCGGGCCGTGACAGTTATTGCAGTTAATCCCCCGATTGACGTGGATGCTGTGGTTAAAGTAGACGAATTCCGGGAGCTTATTGACCCTGTTCCATTTGAGCGGGATTCCCTTGCGATAGCTCTCTCTCAGGGGCTCGAGCAGCGGACTATTGGTCCATATCTGTGAATGGCACGACATGCAGGTGTGAGTGGGCGGGATGCCGGCAAAGGCGGATTTCTCGACGCTGGTATGGCAATAGCGGCAGTCGATTCCCAACTCGGTTGCGTGGTGTTCGTGGCTGAATGGGATCGGCTGCTCGATGGCAACGTTAACGTGAGTGTTGTAAGAGGAGCGAGTGAGCGCCATGCCGGCCATCGTAAGGAGCACGGGAAGCGCCATCGCTCCGAGCAGGCTTGCTCGGGCAGCAGAATTGGCAGCAGGAGGAAAGACTTGAGCCATCGATGCTCCCTATCGACGAATTCCAAATGTTTGCGACCCAGGGACCGCGGAGTTATTTATTCCTCTGCCGCAAGAATCCCTGCATATTTACCGGCAATTGGGATGGAACCTTCAGAAGCTTGGAACCGCGCAGAAAAAACCCTTATTGTGCGCTTTTTCACGAACGCCGTCAAAACAACAGTAGGATGGGTACATTGGCTGGACTTCAATACAATACCCCGTCGTATTATCCGGAGTCAATGCCTGAACCAATCAGATTCGAAATGACCGGTCGATCGCCATCACCAGGAACAGTAGCGCCAGGTAGACCATTGAATACTTGAAGAGAAGCTTCGCCTGGGGTCGTTCGGGATTCAGGTAGAGCTGCAGGCTCCGCCCAAGAAGCGCGACGTTCAGCAAGACGGCGGGCAATAGATAGATCAGACCCACTTGTCTTTGCGCGAAGGGCAGGATGGAGATCATGGCGGTCAGAATTGCATAGATGCCGATCTGGATGACCGTTACGCGCTCGCCGAGGACCACCGGGAGCATAGGAATTCCGGCCGCGGCATAGTCGTCCTTGATCAGCAGTGCAAGCGCCCAGAAGTGAACGGGAGTCCAGACGAAAATGATGGCGAATAGGTACCACGCCAGCATACTCAGATCTCCGGTCACAGCAGCCCAGCCCACCAGTGGCGGGAACGCGCCCGCGGCCCCGCCGATGACGATGTTGTGCCAGGTGCGGCGTTTAAGCGCGAGCGTATAGACGAACACGTAGAAAAGCAGTCCTGCCAGCGCGAGCAGCGCGCACAAGAGATTTGCGGCGCTCCAGAGCAATGTGAATGAACCGATCTCCAGGATGAGAGCGAACAGAAATGCTTTCCAGCCCGGGATTTCGTGCGTCACTGTAGGACGGGAGGCCGTGCGTTTCATCCGGCCGTCGATATCCCGATCGATCACCATATTGATGGCGTTCGCCGCGCCGGCTGCCATGTAGCCTCCGATCGCCACGGCAATAAACAGCGGAAGTGTTACGCGGTGTACGGCATCCGCTGCAATGAACATCGCCGTCAGCGTGGTGAAGAGCAAAAGGCTGATTACGCGCGGTTTAGTTAATGCAAGGTAGGACTTCCAACCTGCAGCCTGGCCTAAATCGGACGTATCGATTGTGGCCTGACCCCCCGTCTGCCGCGACTGCAAGACATCGGCGGCGCTTGCAATCTCCAAGTCCCGAAGCCTTCGATCGCCGAATTCCACTCTGCGCGTCCCTTCCGCGAGCGCCGACGCCGCGAACATCACGAGAGTGATCCACACGAGGTCTGCAACCAGAAGGTGGAGGAGCTGCATCCAGATCGGCGCAAGCATGACGACGTTGAACAACCCCAACCCGATTTGGCAGAAGAACAGGAACGCGATCGCCTGGAAGTACTTATGAGTATCTTCCGAGGCGCGCAGGCGAGCAGTCAAACCGGCAATCAGAAGGATGTAGAGACCGACCGACATCGCAATGAATGGATGGAGCGGTCGCACGCGCTGAAGGAAATGCGCTGTGGGAGAGAGTTCCTGGTGGATGCCCTGCATAACGCTGGACGGCGGAAAAAGAGTGTCTCCAAGCGCGGTCACTGCGCCGGTAATCCCGAGAAGCAGCGCGGCGGCAAGCGCCAACCCGATTGCTCCGCCGATGGCGCCTTGCCCACTCCATCGGATGTTCTTTCCGCCGGAAGCTAAATGCGCGGTCATTGTCAATGCGGCGAGAAGGAGGAACGTATTGGCAAGATGGGTCGAAATCGCGACGGCTCGATAAACCGACGCATCGTGAGCGACTAATTTGAAGAGGACAAGCCCCGCGCCGACCAGCGCTTCGGAGATCGTAAGGAGCAATACCCAGAGCGCTCCGAGCCGGACACGGTTTCCCTTCTCATAAACTCGGAATGCCCACCACACCATGATCCCGGCCACAATAAGGGCCAGGCCGCTGGAGGCGCGATGGGAGAACTCGATGAGCAACTCGACGCTCTTGGCGCGCGGTACGACTTGTCCATCGCAAAGCGGCCAGTGGTTGCCGCATCCCGCTCCGGATCCGGTGGCTCGCACGTATGCGCCCCAGAGGATGACGAGCACATTGTACCAGAGGGCGCACCAGGCAAACGCAGGAAACCGATTACGATTCATGGTCTAAGTTCCGGGGATGTATCGGGGACGGAAGCGGGCAAACAGATCCCCAACAGTTCGCGATCTTTTTCACAAGCCTATTCACGACTCGCTCATGTTACCAGATCGCATCTGTCTTTGAGGGTACCTTACCCCCTGGCGCCGAGTCAATAGACCATAATGCGAGGATCGATATGCCATAATACGACATCCCATCCTTACGGGAATGCGACTGACTCCTGCATTCACTATTCAAAGAGAGGTAACAATCATGAACAAAATGTTTGCTCGCGTTGGCGCAATTCTGTCTCTTGCGGCCTTGAGTGCGACGATCGCCGTCGCCGCTCCCGACAAGGGCAAGAAAGCGGAAATGCCGAAGTGCCCAGATTGCAAGATGGCTATGGTTGCCCACAAGGACAAAACCCACGCGGCCGCCGTCAAGATCAAGGGCAAGACATACTATTGCTGCGACAAATGCCCGATGAACAAGCCGCACGGGACGACCAAGAAGAAATAGATCGTAATGTGTGTAGCGTGATGCGTGATCCGTGATCTTTGGGTCCATCCGCGTCGGGTCCGTATTGAGGGTGTGGCCCGTGCAGTGTTTCACGGATCACGGATCACGGAACGCGGATCATGAATCGACGAAGGAGAGTGAATGGAGCGTACGTTCGTTATGGTGAAGCCGGATGGCGTTGAGCGGCGGCTTGTGGGTGAGATCATCCGTCGATTCGAGGCTCGCGGTTTGCGCTTGATCGGATTGAAGATGCTCGTGCCGGACCGGGCGCTGGCCGAAAAGCACTATGCGGTGCATCGCGACAAACCGTTCTTCGGCGAGCTGGTCGATTTTGTTACGGGCGGCCCGGTGGTCGCAATGTCATGGGAAGGCAACCAAGCAATATCGCTCGTTAGGACAATGATGGGCGCGCTGAAGCCTGAACTTGCACAGCCAGGGACGATTCGCGGCGACTTTACGACGGATATCCAGACGAACCTGATCCACGGGTCCGACGCTCCGGAAACGGCGCAGACTGAACTATCGCTTTGGTTTACGCCTGGCGAACTTATCGCCTGAGATCTATGAGTTTCTCTTCGATACTCGGAAACAGACCCGCTATCAGGGCGCTTCAAAACGCTCTTGCCGAGGACAGGCTGCCGGCAACTTATATCTTTGCCGGCCCGCAGGGCGTTGGGAAAACGACGCTTGCGCTTTCATTTGCGCAGGCGGTGGCATGTCTGTCCCCTAATCTCGATCCGTTCGACGCTTGCGGAACGTGCGATTCTTGCCGCACGTTTATCGCGGGCAGCCACCCGGAGATCGTACTCATCCCTCCCGCGGGCGATCAGACGCAGATTTGGCAATTCTGGGACAGAGACGGTAAGCCGGCGGGAGCGCTGCAGCGCTCAATTCGGTACACACCTGTGGTCGGACGGAAGCGTGTATTCATTATCGAGCGCGCGGATACCCTGAACGAGGCTGCGGCAAACAGTCTTCTCAAGGTCCTCGAAGAGCCGCCGCCATTCGTTTTGTTCATTTTACTCGCGCCGCACACGGCCAGGATGCTGGCGACGGTGCTGTCTAGGGCTCAGGTCATCCGGCTCGCCCCTATGCCTGTGGATGAGCTCGTTAACCGGCTGGCCGAGATTGAAGCCGTCGAACCTGCGCGCGCGAGACTTCTTGCCACCTTCGCGGAAGGGCGGCCCGGAACGGCGCTCTCACTGGCTCGGAGCAAGGAAACCGTGGACGAAATGAACGCGATTCTGGACGTTGCGGGAAAACTGCCGTTCGCCGATCCTCTGGCCGCCCCAAAGTTGGCAGAAGAGATTAGGAAGGTGGGCGCATCCGTCAAGGCATTGACCGGAAGCGCATCCCCCGCGAACCAGAGCGCCGAAGACGACTCTTCCGATGGCGGACCGAGGGAGAAACTGGGGCGAAAGCAGTTGGGCATTCTCGTCGACTTGTTGGTTACCTTCTACCGGGACTTGCTGTCGCTTCGACTCGGCGGCAGACAAGCTCTACTATCGCTGGATGAGCGGCGCGAGGCATTGGCTGCGCTCGCCGCCGGTTCAACCCACGAACGCTGGCAAAGGAACTTGGAAGCCTTGCTCCTCGCAAGGCGCAGGATCGATCAAAACGCGAATGTAAGGCTTCTAACCGATTGGCTGACGATCAAGCTGATCGCCGAAGCGCGGTAGAGGCAATCGCAATGCAGACT